>DAIDJK010000291.1 GCA_027450225.1 Bryobacterales bacterium
GGTGGCGCCGCCGCGTCCTCCGCCGGTGAACGCGTCCACTGATTCCACCGCCGGATCCGACATGACCTGCTGAAGGAAGTAGCGAACCTTCGGCACCATGGCCTGGAACGAGATGGTTTGCTCGGCCTGCACGTTGCCCATCATGCGGCCGGTATCCTGCTCCGGGAAAAAGCCTTTTGGCACTGCGATATAGAGGTAAACGTTCAGGGCCACCGTCGCCAGCATGGCTACCATGGTCAGCGTCGGATGGTCCAGCACCACGCGCAGGGCCGACGCGTAAGTCTCGAGAATCCAGTTGAAGAAGCGTTCGCTCAGCTTGTAGAGCCGCCCGTGGTTGTGATCGACCTTGAGCAGGCGGGCGCACATCATGGGCGTGGTGGTCAGCGAGACGCACATGGAAACCATGATGGCGATCGACAGCGTCATGGCGAATTCGCGGAACAGCCGGCCGACGATTCCGCCCATCAGCAGGATGGGGATGAAGACCGCGATGAGCGACGTACTCATGGAAACCACGGTGAAGCCGATTTCCGCCGCGCCCTGCAGCGCCGCCTGCATCGGGGCTTCGCCGTTTTCGAGCAGCCGCGTGATGTTCTCGATGACGACGATGGCATCGTCCACCACGAAACCGGTCGAAATGGTGAGCGCCATCAGCGACAGATTGTCGAGGCTGTAGCCGAGCAGGTACATGATGCTGAAAGTGCCGATGAGCGAGATCGGCACGGAAACGCTCGGAATGAATGTCGCCCAGCCGTTCCGCAGGAACACGAAGACGACGAGAATCACGAGCATGATCGAGATGAGCATCGTCTTCTCGACATCCCGGACCGACGCGCGGATGGTGGTGGTTCGGTCGTTATCGACGCGGAGGTGAATGGTGGGCGGAAGGGCCGCCTCGAACTGCGGCAGCACAGCCTTGATGCGGTCCACGGTTTCGATGATGTTCGCGTTCGGCTGGCGGTTGATGATGATCAGGATGGATGGCTTTCCATTCGCCCTGCCCATATTCCGGAGATCCTCGACCGAATCGACCACGCGGCCGAGATCGGAAAGCCGGATGGGCGCGCCATTGCGGTAAGCGACCACGAGGTTCTGATACTGGCTCGCCTGCAAAAGCTGATCCGTGGTCGCCAACTGCATCGATGTGCCACCGGTCATGATCTCGCCTTTGGGGCGATTGGCGTTGGCGTTGGAGAGGAAAGTGGCGATGGTATCGAGGCTCAGCCCGTAGTTGTTCACCGGCTGCGGGTTGAGTTCGACGCGAACGGCGGGAAGGGAACTGCCGCCGACGTTCACCTGGCCGACGCCGTCGATCTGCGAAAGCTTCTGGGCGAAGATGCTGGACGCGATGTCGTACATCTGCGCCTGGGTATTCACATCCGAAGTGAGCGAAATGATCATGATCGGCGCGTCGGCCGGGTTGATCTTGCGGTACGTCGGATTCATCGGCAGGTTCGCCGGCAGATAAGCGTGCGCGGCGTTGATGGCGGCCTGAACGTCGCGCGCGGCCGCGTCGATGTTGCGGTTGAGATCGAACTGAAGCGTGACGCCGCAGGAGCCGAGCCCGCTCGAGGACGTCATTTCGGTGACGCCGGCGATGCGGGTGAACTGTTTTTCGAGCGGCGTGGCCACCGAAGTCGCCATGATCTCCGGACTGGCGCCGGGAAGGCCGGCATTGACCGAAATGGTGGGGAAATCCACCTGTGGCAGCGGGGAAACAGGCAGCAGATTGAACGCGATGATGCCCGAGATGGCGATCGCCGCGGTGAGCAGCGTGGTGGCGACCGGTCTTCTGATGAAAGGAGCCGAAACGCTCACGAAAGCTCCGGCAGGTTCAGCTGCTCAGCGGGCTGGCGGCCACGCAGGCGCTGCAGAGCGTGCGCCAGCCGGTCGAACCAGAGGTAAATAACGGGGGTGGTGAACAGGGTCAGCACCTGGCTGACGATCAGACCGCCGATGATGGTGACGCCCAGCGGTTTACGGAGTTCGGAACCCACGCCCGAGCCGAACGCCAGCGGAACGCCGCCGAGCAGCGCCGCCATGGTCGTCATCATGATGGGACGGAAACGAAGCAGGCACGCCTGATAAATGGATTCCTCCGGCGTCTTGCCTTCGACGCGCTCGGCTTCGAGCGCGAAATCGATCATCATGATGGCGTTCTTCTTCACGATGCCGATCAGCAGGATGACGCCGATGAGCGAGATGATGTCGAAATCCATGTGAAACAGGATGAGCGCGGCGATCGCGCCGACGCCCGCCGATGGAAGTGTGGACAGAATCGTGATCGGGTGGATGTAGCTTTCGTAGAGAACGCCGAGCACGATGTATACGGTCACGATCGCGGCCAGGATGAGTACAGGCTCGTTGGCGATCGAACTCTCGAAGGCGCGGGCCGTTCCCTGGAAAGTGGGTTCGACGCTGGCGGGCATGCCGAGTTCGCCGGTCGCCTGACGGATGCGATCGACAGCGGCGCCGAGCGATGCGCCGGGCGCGAGATTGAAAGAGAGGGTAACGGAGGGAAACTGACCCTGGTGATTGACCGCGATCGGAACCATCACGGTACGGGCGCGAACGATAGCGTCCAGCGGTACCTGTGGCGATCCTCCCCCAGTGGTACTCAGGCTGGTGCTGAGGCCGGCGCTTGGCGAACTGGTCGTGACCGCCGCCGCCGAAACGTTGGCGCCGTTCACATAAAGATCGCGGATCGCGCTGGTGCTTACCTGCCACCTCGGCTGGTTCTCAAGGACGACGTGATACTGGTTCGACTGGGTAAAGATGGTTGAGACCTGGCGCTGGCCGAAAGCGTCGTAGAGCGTGTCGTCAATATTCTGCGGCGTGATGCCGAGCCGCGACGAGGTGTCGCGATCGATGTCGAGCAACAGGCCGAGACCGCCGTTCTGCTGATCGGTGGCGACGTCGCGCAGTTCGGGAATACGTTTCAGTCTGGCCACCAGCTTCGGCACCCATTCGTCAAGGGATGCCTGAGACGGCGCATCGAGCGCGTACTGATACTGCGTGCGGCTGACGCGGTCTTCCACCGTCAGATCCTGAACCGGCTGCATATAGAGGACGATTCCCGGAACCTGATCGACCTTCGACTGGAGCCGGCGGATGATATCGAGAGCCGAGCCATCGCGCTCCTCGAGCGGTTTCAGGGTGATTTGAATACGGCCGCTGTTCGCGGTGGTATTGGTGCCATCCACGCCGATGAAAGAAGAGATATTCGCGACCGCCGGGTCCTGCAGGATCGCTTTCGCCATTTCCTGCTGACGCTCGGCCATGGCGGGAAACGAGATGGTTTCCGGCGCCTCGGAGATGCCGAGAATCACTCCCGTATCCTGCACGGGAAAGAAGCCTTTCGGCACGATCATGAACAGATAAAAGGTAGCGACCAGTGTTCCGACGGCGACCAGGAGGGTTAAGGTCTGGAAGCGCAGAACCACGCGCAGGGCTTTGCCATACTGCTCGATGGTCTTTTCAAAACCCCATTCCGACCAGCGGTAGAACCAGCCCTGCTCGGCTTCCGGATGATGGCGCAGAATGCGCGCCGCCATCATGGGCGTCAGGGTGAGCGAAACGAAGGCGGAAAGAATGATGGTGACCGCCAGGGTGACGGCGAATTCCCGGAACAGCCGGCCCACGATGTCCGCCATGAACAGCAGTGGAATGAGGACGGCGATGAGCGAGACGGTGAGTGAAACAATGGTGAAGCCAATTTCCCCCGAGCCCTTGAGCGCGGCGTCGAGCGGCGAGTCTCCCATTTCGATATAGCGGGAGATGTTCTCGATCATCACGATGGCGTCGTCGACGACGAAACCGGTCGAGATGGTGAGCGCCATGAGCGAGAGGTTGTCGAGACTGTAACCCAGCAGATACATGACGCCGAAAGTGCCGACCAGAGAAAGCGGCACGGCGATGCTGGGGATGATGGTCGCGGTCAGGCTTCGAAGGAAAAGGAAGATGACCATGACCACGAGGGCGACGGTCAGCACGAGCTCGAATTCGACGTCATGCACGGAGGCGCGGATGGTGGTGGTGCGGTCCGTGATGATCTGGACGTGCATGGCTTCGGGCAGGGAAGACTGCAGCTGCGGAAGAATCTTCTGGATGCTGTCGACGACGCCGATGATGTTGGTGCCTGGCTGCCGCTGGATATTCAGGATGACGGCGGGCGTGGTGTTGTACCACGCGGCCTGTTTCATGTTCTCGGCGCTGTCCACCACGTCGGCGACATCGCGCAGGCGCACCGGGCCGCCATTGCGGTAGGCAATGATGATGTCGCGATAATCGGCGGCGGACTGCAGCTGGTCGTTGTCGTTGATGGTCCAGGCCTGGGTCGGTCCGTCGAAGTTGCCCTTGGCCTGATTGACGTTCTGGTTGGCAAGCGAGGCGCGGAGCGTCTCGAGGCTCATGCCGTAGGAGGCGAGTGCGGTGGGGTTGGCCTGCACGCGGACCGCGGGGCGCTGGCCACCGCTGATGCTGACGAGTCCGACGCCGGGGAGCTGCGAAATCTTCTGCGCGAGGCGCGTTTCGGCGAGGTCTTCGATGGACGGCATCGGCATGCTCGGCGAGGTGATGGCGAGCGTGAGAATGGGCGCGTCCGCGGGATTGGTCTTGCTGTAAATCGGGGGGGATGGCAGGTCGCGCGGCAGGTAGGTGGTGGCCGCGTTGATGGCGGCCTGCACTTCCTGTTCAGCCACATCAATGTTCAGATCGAGGTTGAACTGGAGCGTGATCAGCGAACTGCCGAAAGAGCTGATCGAGGTCATCTGGCTCAGGCCGGGAACCTGTCCGAACTGCTTTTCGAGCGGCGCGGTAACCGATGAGGTCATCACGTCGGGGCTGGCGCCGGGGTAAAAAGTCTGGACCTGCATGGTCGGGTAATCGACCTGGGGAAGCGCGGAGACAGGAAGCTGCCGGAACGCGACCACCCCGATGAGAACGACCCCGGCCATCATCAACGACGTCGCGACGGGCCGGAGGATAAAGATGCGGGAGGGATTCACTGCTGCCTCTGCTGCCTCAGTAATCCTTTCCTGGCGCCGCGGGTGTCCTCTCCGGGCGGCGGAGCCTCACCCGGGGCCCTGTCCAGAGGCGAACTGCCCGCATTATAGGGGGCCGGCGGGACGTTCGATCCGGAGGCATCCGCGCCAGCCCGGGGCGACCGGGCGCCGGCTGGCAAGCCATCCGTATTCGCCCCTCGCGCGCCGCGGCCCTTTCCGCCGCGTCCGCGGCTGCCGGAACCGCCTTCTCCACTGCCGTAGCTTTCATTGCCAGGCGAACTGACGCCCAGGGGAGTCAGGGTGGCGGATCCGGTGGGCGGGCGGACACGAACCTTCGATCCGTCGGCCAGGCGGTCAAATCCATCGACAACGACGGTGTCGTTGCCGTTGAGACCCGAGCGGATCGAAGTGTTGTTGCCTTCCGTGATACCGGGTTGCACCTGCTGAATCCGGGCGGCGCCATCGACGACCTTGTAAACGAACGTGCCCTGCTGGCCGCGCTGGATGGCGGCGGTGGGAATCACGATCTGATTCGGCTGCGTATCGACCAGGAGCCGGATGTTGACGAACTGGTTCGGGAAAAGTTCGTAATCGAGGTTGGCGAAGACCGCTTTCAGCCGCGCCGTTCCTGTGGTCGGATCGATCTGGTTGTCGGCCGTCAGCAAATAGCCGGAGGAGAGTTTTTTCGAATTGTCCCGCGTCCACGCCTCGACCGGAAGCCGCGCGCCGGCGTTGAGTTTGCGCAGGACCGCCGGAAGGCTGTCTTCCGGGATAGTGAAAACGACGGTGATCGGCTGCAGCTGGGTAATCACCAGCAGGCCGTTTGTGTCGGTCGTGTGAACAATGTTGCCGGGATCGACAAGGCGGAGGCCGATGCGGCCGCTGATGGGCGCCGTGATTCTGGCATAGACCAGCTGCAGCTTCGCGTTGTCGATGTTGGCCTGATCCTGTTTGATGCTGCCTTCGTACTGGCCCACGGTCGCCACCTGCGTGTCGAGCTGCTGTTTGGGAATCGCGTCCTGCGCGAGCAGGGTGCGGTAGCGCTCGAGATCGAGTTTGGCGTCGGCGAGAATCGCTTCATCGTGGGCAAGCTGGCCCTGGGCCTGCGCGAGCTGGACTTCGAACGGACGAGGGTCGATCTGGGCGAGAACCTGCCCTTCCTTCACGTAATCGCCCTCCTTGAACATGACGGACATCAGCTGCCCGTTGACCAGGGAGTGGATTGTAACCGTGTAATAAGCCTGCACGTTGCCGAGACCGTTGAGATATACCGGCACACTGGCGCGAACCACAGGCTGAACGGCGACCGGAATCGGGCCGCCGAGGCCGCCACGCCCGCGGCCGCCGCCGGCTTTTTTCGCCGGCTGCGGTCTGCCTGCCTCGAAAACCACGTAGGCGGCGGCGCCCGCTATTACGAGCAGGATCAACATCCACCGCAGAAAGTGCCTTTTCTTCGGCGCTTCCGGGTCTACGGGAGGGCGATGCGCCGTCGGAAACGGACGGTGCGTTTCGAGGGGCGGCGCCTTCAGATCAGTCGGGGTGTTCGTCGTCATTCAGAGCACATTCGCCTTCAGGAACATTGGCTAAAAAGAAGTGACTGCGTACACGTTGTTCAGGTAACAGCGGACCGCAGGCTCTTCGAGGAAACCTCTTGTCGGGAGACACATGGAACCATTCCCGTCCCTCTGCCGCAGCGGGAAGTTCGGGCCTGCGAAGGATTTCATTACGTAAACGCAGGCTATTGATTCGATTGTATCGGAATGTGCCCGCGCGTCACGTCAAAAAGGCGCTGAAGCGGCGGCCGCAGCCGCCGTGTCCGCCCTGACCCATGTCGCAGGTTAGGGTGCTGACCGGGGCGGCCGCGCCGGAGCCGGGCTCCCGGCGGCAGGCGACGTGCTCAACGACGCCTGTATGATTGGGAATCCATTGGACTTGCCTTCGTTCGACCCGGCCACCGGTCTTGTCAACGCCGTGATCGAAACGCCGAAACATTCCAGGGTGAAAATCGATCTCGACCCGGTCTCCGGCTGTTACAAGACGCACGACATTCTGCCCGAAGGATTTACATTTCCTTTCAATTTCGGATTGATCCCGGGCACGCTTGCCGGGGACGGGGACCCGCTCGACATTCTGTTGATCACGGACGCGGAGATTCCGATGGGCGCGCTGGCCACGGCGCGTCTGGTGGGCGTGATCGAAGCCGAAGAGGTCGAAGACGGCCGGCGGAACCGGAACGACCGGCTGCTGGCGGTTCCGTCCGGCGATCCGGCCTTGAGATCGGTGGAGAGGATCGAACACCTGCGGGCGGAACTGGTGGAGCAGATCGAGCGCTTCTTCGAGACCTACGGCGAGTTCAAGGGCAAGCAGTGGAAAACCCTGGGCCGTGGCGGACCGGAGCGGGCCCGCTCGCTGGTGGAATCGGCGCGCGAGGCAAAGCGGAAACGCGCTTCATGACCGGCCGTTAATGCGATTGAAAAATTCCGACGCCGTACGTGCAGATGCCCCCGCTTTCGCCGTGTCCGCGCAGATCCGGAGGGACCGCCGCGTCGCCGTGGCGGATGAAAAGAGACGCGAAGCCGGTAAGACTGGCGCGCCAGTCGTCGACACCGCGCAGGATCAGCACCGCCGCGCCGAGGAGGGCGACCGGGACGCCGAAAACGAAAAGCGCCGGAAGCAGGAGACGCGCAACGCTCAACAAAGTGAGCAACGGCATTGTTGCCCGGCTTGTTCGAGGCGTGTGGGAAAATCTGACTTTGAGATACCTTCCTGCGCTCTCCGCGGCGCTGCTTTTTGCCGGCTGCGGAAGCGCGCCCCAGAACGCCTCAAAACCTGAATCCGCGCTCCCGCTGGCGAACGTCGATCCCGCGACGGCGGGCACGATCACAGGCACGGTCTTCTTCGATGGCGCGGCGCCGGTGATGCCGCTGGTGGATATGTCGTCGAATCCGAACTGCGAGCGGGAACACCGGCCGCCGAAGGGAACTCCGGCACGGGCGGAAACGGTGGTGGTGAATCCGAACGGAACGCTGAAGTACGTCTTCGTGTGGATTACGAAAGGTTTGCCGGAGGCGCGCTGGACGCCGCCTTCGAAGCCGGCGGTACTGGACCAGACCGGCTGCATGTATGAGCCGCACGTGCTGGGGCTGATGACTGGCCAGCCACTCGAAATCCTGAACGATGATTCGGTGAATCACGACGTCCATGCCGAAGCGAAGGTGAACGCGGCCTGGAACGAATCCCAGCCTCCGCGGGCCGAGCACAAGGTGAAAACGTTCGACAAGGCGGAAGTGATGTTTCCGGTGACGTGCAATGTGCATCCGTGGATGCGCGCATGGCTGGGCGTTTCACCCCATCCGTTCTTCGCGGTGACGGGAAACGACGGTAAGTTCACCCTGAGTGGCGTACCGCCAGGCAATTACACACTGGAGGCGGTGCATGAGCAGTACGGGAAGAAACAAGCAGCGGTAACGGTTTTGCCGCATGCGGGCGCAACAATGGATTTCAGGTATGGTGGCTGAAAAGCCAGCCGGATCGCGGCTGGCCGGAGCGTCATGATAAGTTTGTTTCTTACCGGGAAATCCTGTTCCGGCATGGCCGCGACCGCGAGGGGTGTCTCTGCGCGCGAGCGCCGGCCGCGCGGGATTTCGTCGCCTGATGCAGAGCGCCCTGATTCAACAACAAGATTGTGGGCTTCCTGAATTGATGCGGGACTACATCGCGCTCACCAAGCCACGCATCACATGGCTCATCCTGATGAGCACGGGTGTGGGGTTCTTCTTCGGCCTCGGGCGCGAATGGAACGGCTGGCGCGATGTGGCGCTGCTGTTGAATTCGCTGGTGGGCACCGGGCTGATCGCCTCGGGTACGGCGGCGCTGAACCAGTGGTATGAACGCGAAGCGGACCGGATGATGCGCCGGACGTGCGCGCGTCCGCTGCCTTCCGGCAAAATGACGGCCGCGGCGGCTATGTGGTTCGGGATCGGGCTTTCGGTCGCCGGATTCGCCGAACTGGCAATCACGGTGAATCTGCTGGCGGCGATTCTCGGCGGGCTCACGCTGGCGTCGTATTTGTTCATCTATACGCCGCTCAAGCAGCGCTCGCATCTTTCGACTGTGATTGGAGCGCTTCCGGGCGCGATGCCGCCGCTGATCGGCTACGCGGCCTCGCACGGCGCGCTCACGTGGCAGGCCTGGGTACTGTTCCTGATTCTGTTCGTGTGGCAGTTCCCGCACTTCCTCGCCATCGCGTGGATGTACCGGGACGATTATGCGCGGGCGGGAATCCGGATGCTGCCGGTGGTTGAGCCGGATGGCTCCTCGACCGCCCGGCAGATCGTGCTCTATGCCTCGACGCTGATTCCGGTGAGCATCTTCCCTGTGCTGTTCGGCATGTCCGGCCGGGTTTACCTGGTGGGCGCGCTGGTGCTGGGAGCGTTCTTCCTCTATACGGGCGTGCGCGTGGCGTTCGACCGGACGAAGACGCGGGCGCGCCAGGTTCTGCTGGCGTCGGTGATTTATCTGCCGATCATCTACGGGTTAATGGTTTTCGACCGTCCTTCGTTTTAAATGAAAATCACGTTGTTCGTTGTTGTTCTGCTGAGCGGCATCCTGGGAACAGGCTGCAGCCGCCGGCAGCCCCTCCCGGTGCTGGGCCAGGTCCCGAAATTTGAACTTACGGATCAAACGGGGAAGAGTTTCGGGCGCTCCGCGCTCGATGGGCACGTGTGGATTGCGGATTTCATCTATACACATTGCGAAGGCCCGTGCCCGCGTATGACATCGCATATGCGCGCCATGCAGAAGCGGACGGACCCGAGCGTGCGGCTGGTCTCGTTCAGTGTGGACCCGGCGAATGATACTCCCGCCGTGCTCGAAGCCTACGGCAAACAGTTCGGGGCGGACGATTCGCGATGGAAGTTTCTGACGGGAGACGCAGCGGTGCTGGACAAGCTCGATCGCGATGCGTTTCACCTCGGCAACCTGGGAGCCGGGCTCACTCACAGCACGCGATTTGTGCTGGTGGACAAGACCGGGCGCATCCGGGGCTATTACGGCATCGCGCAGGGCGATCCATCGTCGCAGGTCTCGACCGATGCCGAACGCCTCGAGAAGGAACCGGCGGGCGCGGCGATTCCGGATCTGCCCAGCCAGGACAACGCGGATTGAATTTCATCCCCCTGCTGCCGGCAGTGAACGCCGTGCTGAACGGCTGCGCGGCGGTTCTTCTGGTCTGCGGGTTTTTCATGATCCGTCAGCGGAAGATTCAGACGCACCGCCGGTTCATGCTGACGGCGTTCGGCGTCTCCTCGCTGTTTCTGGTGAGTTATCTGGTTTATCACTTCAACGCGGGCATCGTACATTTTCAGCACACCGGCGCCATCCGGGCGGTTTATCTCGGGATTCTGGGAACCCACACGGTGCTGGCGGCGGCAGTGCCGGTGCTGGCGATCATCACGCTGAGCCGGGGGCTGGCATCCCGGTTCGATAAACATCGCGCAATCGCCCGCTGGACTCTGCCCATCTGGCTCTATGTGAGCGTTACCGGAGTGGTGGTCTACGTGATGCTCTACCACCTGTAAAGAAAAAAAGAGCGGATCGCGCGAACGCGACCCGCTCCGGTACTTGCGGGCGTAAGGGACAACCCGAGTGGCGCCCCATGCCCCGTCAGTTGTTCGAAGACTTCCCCGGGACCGTGTTACTTGCTTTGCGTGGTCGTGGTGGAAGTGGTCTTCTTCGCCCTTTTGCCATGGTGCTTTTTGGTCTTCGTCGTGGTGGACGTGGTCGTCTGCGAAGAATCCTGCGCGGCGAACGTCAAGCCGGCCGAAGCGAGAGCGAGTGAGAGGCCGAGAACGGCAGAAGTAATCTTTTTCATGGTGATTGCTGTATCCTTTCGTCTTTGAGCCGGTCTCTCTGACCGCCTCTGTACTGATTGACGAAGCAAACCATTAACCGCGCGTGAACGCCCTATTAAAACCACTTCAGGCGGGGAAAGCGATCCTATTTCGAGATCCGCAGCGCCACGACGCCGTGTGATGGAACGGTAGCGCTGTAGCCGGTGGCGGCATCGGCAATATCCTTGTGGGCCCAGAGATCGCGAACCTTCTTCGCGCGTTTCATCCCAAGGTCCGCCCACGCGGCTTTGATATCTGCCGGGGAATCGCCGCGATTGAACATGGCGATGGCGATATCGCCGTTGGCGAGATCTTTCACCCAGATTTCGGTTTCGCCGTTCTGTGCGGCGCGATGGCCCTGATGGCCGGCTCTGTCCTGATCGAGAGCGATCACTTCGCGATTGAGCAGGATGGACTTTGTCTCGTCATTCATGGAGCGAATGTCGTTTCCGGCAAGCAGTGGAGCGGCCAGCATGGACCAGAGCGTCATGTGCGTGCGGTATTCGTCCGCCGTCATGCCGCCGTTACCGACCTCCAGCATGTCGGGATCATTCCAGTGGCCTGGCGCCGCCCATTTCGCCAGATCATTCTGACTGAAGCCAATGGTGGACATGGAACGCCAGTTGTCCTGTATATCGCCCGTAGTGCGCCAGGAATTACCGCTCACCTTCGGTCCCCAGTCCCAGACGTTATCGCGGCCATACTGGCAGAGGCTGAAGAGGATCGGGCGGCCGCTGTGTTCGAGCGCATCGCCCATCTTCTGATACACGGCCTGCATGTCGCTGTCCTGATAAATGGCTGACGCGCTGCACCAGTCGTACTTCAGATAATCGAATCCCCAGCGGGCGTACTGATTGGCGTCCTGTTCTTCGTGCCCGTAGCTGCCCTCGTATCCGGCGCAGGTGAGCGGGCCGGGGCCGGAATAAATGCCGATCCTGAGACCCTTCGAATGCACGTAGTCGGTGAGCGCCTTCATGTCCGGAAAGCGATGGTTCGTGGTGATGTTGCCGCTGGCGTCGCGCTTGCCCTGCCAGGTGTCGTCGATGTTCACGTAAATGTAGCCGGCGTCCTTCATGCCCGTGGAAACCATGGCGTCGGCGACGCCGCGAACCGCCGCATCGTCGATCTGGCCATGGAAGTGGTTCCAGCTGTTCCAGCCCATGGGCGGCGTTTTCGCGAGTCCGTTGTATTTCACGTCGTGCAGGGCCGGAGGCGGAATTCTGGCTGGCGGCAGACCTTCATTGTCAGAAGTCTTTACGGCGACCATTTCGGTGGGACCGAACCGTCCACCTCCGCCCGGTCCACGTCCGCGGCCGGGCATGCCGGGAGGCGGAATCATCTTCACATGCAGGCCGTCCGATTCGAGCGTGCCTTCGTACGTCATCACGCGGGACTGACCGCCGAAGGAAGTTGTTACCTGAAACCTGAAGTGATTGCCGTCGATGCTACCGGAGTCGATTTTGCGCAGATTGAGACGCTGCTGGACATCGCCGCTCAATTCATTTCCGTTCTGTTTGAGCCGGAAGTAGGTGTCGTTCGATGTGCCGTCCGGGCCGGGTCTGCGAAACACCCAGCTCCCTGTGAGATCCGCCGCGAGCGCGGAGATGGCCAGCGCAAAGGTCAGACCAAACACCGGAAAAACGCGAGTTAAACGCTTCATCGGCGGCTAGTTTATCGCAAGCCAGGTGGCGGCGCCCGGCGGCGTCTAAAAGAGGACGACGTGTTTCATTATTTACAAAGTCTGCGGACATTTTCGCCTGAAAACATGCGACATTAAAAGCTGAACGATCTGCGCCGGATCGTTTAGCCAACCCTCCAGGCCGAGCAACTCAACAAGGGAGAAACAAATGGCGAAGGTAGTCCTTCTTGGACTCGAAACAGGGGCGGCTCAGCAGATACGCCGAGCGCTCCAAACCGACAACCATCTCGTCTTCAACAAACCTTTCAACGATTTTGACAATGAGGTGCTGGACGCCGACATTGTTTTTGCGAGCGGCGACGGCAAACGCTACATGCCGTTCCTGAAATCGATGCGGGAAAAGAATCCCGCAATGCCGTTCGTCGTCGTCACGCGTCTCCCGGAGACGTCGGACTGGCTGGATGCGCTCGAAGCAGGCGCAACGGATTACTGCTCAGCGCCGTTCGAAACGTCGCAACTCCGATGGCTGATGGAATCGGCCGTGCCGACGCCCAGAATTCGCGCAATAGCCGCGTAGCTTACCGCGGGCGGACGCCTGCCGGTCCGCCCTTTCCGTTTTCTTCGTTTGGATCAGGCTCTGCCCCGGGCACGGTTTTTCCGGACCCAATCCGTATCCTGCACCGGCTCACTGTCGCAGACGAGCGCGATGGTTGTGACCGGATCGTCCGGCGCCGTAGCGGGAAGGCCCGTGAGGCGAGTCGCAAACTCATCCTGAACGACGTTCACAGGCGTTCCACTGCGGAGCAGCTTTGCGCTCAGAACCTTGTTCCTGAGCCCGGAAATCCGGACTTCGCTGCCTGGCCAGAAATAGACGTGCATATAAAGCGTATTGCCGTTTCGCGTGAAATTCGCGTAGGCGGAGCGTTTCACGCTGCTCGGCTGGGCTTTATAAATGCTTTCGCCATTGCCGTCCATCCATCGCCCGACTGAACTCATGATTTCGACGGACTCCTCCGGAATGGAGCCATCGCCGCGCGGCCCGATATTCAGAAGATAGTTACCGCCATCCCGAGCGCAGGTGATGAGGTTGCGGACGATGGTTTTGGACGTTTTCCAGTCGTCATCCGCGGCCTGATAGCCCCAGCTCTGGTTCATGGTCATGCAGGATTCCCATGCGCGGCCGCCCGCTTCAGCGCGAATCACCTGTTCGGGCGTGGAGAAATCGCCTTCGAGTTTATTGCGGTTGTTGACGATAATGTCCGGCTGAAGGTCGAACACCATTTTGTTCATTTTTTCCGATTCCCAGCCTTGCGCATCGAGCGGCCATGCGACGTCGTACCACAGAACGCCGATCTTGCCGTAATTCGTCAACAGCTCGCGGATCTGGCCATGAATGTAATCGACGAAGCGGCGGCGCGCCGCCTCGTCGGTGGCGCACTTTGCGCCATCGGGATGATGCCAGTCCATCAGTGAGTAGTAGAAGCCGGGAGTGAGGCCTTCGGCGCGCACGTTCTCGACAAACTCGGCAACAAGGTCGCGCCCGGCGGCGTGTTTTGGCGCGCAATAGTCGGTTAGTTTCGAGTTGAACAGGCAGAAGCCTTCGTGGTGCTTGGTGGTCATCACCATGTACTTCTGCCCGGAGCGTTTCGCGAGCCGGGCCCAGTCCCGCGCGGCATTTTTCTTCGGATTGAATTGCGCGGCGAGCTTTTCGTACTGGCTTACGGGGATGGCTTCCTGTTCCATCGCCCACTCATGATGGCCGTAAACACTGTAGAGGCCGAAGTGGATGAACATGCCGAACCTCGCATCGTGCCACCATTGCATGCGCTGGGCGCGAGTGGCGGCCTGGCGGGCATCGGTTTCCGACGTCCCGGATTGCGAAGTCTGTGCGGCGAGTTGGAAAGCGCCGAGACTGCCGGCGACCGGGGCTCCAAGCGCGGATAGCGCAGTTCGGGCGATAGCGCTTCTTCTTGTCAGCTTCATGGCTGTTGTCCAGCTTACACCCTTTGCGCCTCACTAAAACGATAAAGCTGGGGCGGGAAGGGCAGCGAGCCCGCGGATTTGAGCTCAATCCGGATCGAGAATACAGACGTCGCGCAGATTTCGATAACGTTCCGCGTAGTCGAGTCCATAACCGACCACGAACTCGTCCGGGATGCGGAAGCCAACGTAGGCGACGTCCACGGGGCGGACGCGGCGCTCGGGTTTGTCGAGCAGCGCGGCGACGCGAAGAGACTTCGGTTTGCGCTGCTCCAGAAGCGAGACGAGATAGTTCAGGGTGATGCCGCTGTCGATGATGTCTTCGACCACCAGGACGTGCGCGCCTTCGACGGAAACATCCAGATCCTTGGTGACCTTCACTTCACCCGAACTGGTTTTGCCGCGGCCGTAACTGGAAATGCCCATGAAGTCGATGAAAACCTCGCGGCGAATGGCGCGCGAAAGATCGGCGAGGAAATAGCAGGCGCCCTTCAGAATTCCGATCAGGACGAGATCGCCGTCCTCATAATCGCGCGCGATCTGCGAACCCAGTTCAGCGATCCGGGTGCGAATCTGTTCTTCGGACAGCAGGGTACGCAGAGGCATCTTCGGTGGAAGATTTCATTTTCGTACACGCGGGTATTCGAAACAGAACTCAGCTCTGCAGCAGATCGCGTACGTTCGCGGCGAGCGACTCCGCGGTGAACGGCTTGGTGAGAATCGGGATTTCACCCGGCGCAATGCCCTGACGAGCAATCATGTCGTCGGTATAGCCGGACATGAAAAGAACAGGGAGATCCGGTTTCATCGCGCGCAGTTTTTGGGCGAGTTCGGCGCCGCTCATCTGCGGCATGATCACGTCCGTGACCAGCGCGTCGATATCAGCCGAGCGCTGTTTCCAGATGTCGAGCGCGGCCGGCCCCGAGTCGGCGGCAAGCACGCAATAGCCGAGCCGCGTCAGGATGGTGGCGGCCAGAGAGCGTACCGCGGGCTCATCTTCCACCAGCAGAACCGTCTCGGAAGCCTCATCGGCAAGGAGCGTGCGCGCGGGCGGCGCGGCCGGCTCCACGTCCCCTTCGGCTTCGGGGAAAAGGATGCGGAACGCCGTACCTTCACCGGGCTGGCTATCCACTTCGATCTGGCCGCCTGCCTGCGTCACAATTCCGTAGACGGTGGAGAGACCGAGACCCGTGCCCTTGCCTTTTTCCTTGCGCGTGAAGAACGGCTCGAAGATGTGGACCTTCACGTCTTCCTCCATCCCGATGCCGTTGTCGCGGACTTCGAGCAGAATCCGCAATTCTCGTCCGTCTTCGTTGATGACGGGGACGTCGAGCCGCGAGCATTCGATTTCCAGACTGCCACCAAGGGGCATCGCGTCGCGCGCATTCACGGCGAGATTCATGATCACCTGCTCGACGTGGTTGGCGTCGCCACGAATCATGTAGTGACCGGAGCCGGTCCGAACCGCGAGATCCACGTTTTCGCCGATCACGCGCTGCAGAAGCATCTGCATGTTCCGGAGCAGTCCGCCCAGATCGAGCGTCCGTTGCTGTGCTACCTGTTTACGGCTGAACGCGAGCAGTTGTCCGGTCAGACCGGAGGCGCGCCGCGCCGAGTTCAGGATGTTCTGCAGGTACGCGATCATCTTCTCGGCGGAGGTATGGCCGACGCCTTCAAGCGCCATCTGGCCATAGCCGGAGATAACGGTGAGATGGTTGTTGAAATCGTGCGCGACGCCGCCGGCAAGGCGCCCCAGCGACTCCATTTTGCGGGCATCGTTCAACTGATCCGACAGCATCTGACGCTCGGTAATGTCGATTCCGACGCCGCCCACGTACTCCACCCGGCCGTTGCTGACGATCGGGAACTTGTAGACGAGCCAGGAGTGAACGCCGTCGGGATGGTGCACAGACTCGACGAACTCCGCGTGAGTTCCCGATTCGATGACTTTGCGATCGTTCGCGCGGTACTCCTCGTGGGTTTCCGGCCAGATCTCGGGGTCGGTTTTGCCGACAAATTCGGATGGCTTGCGCCCGAACAGGCGCTCGGAAGCGTCGTTGTAATAGAGGTAGCGGCCCTCCAGATCCTTGATGAAGGCGACGCCGGGCAGGTGCCGCATGAAAGCCGAGAACCGTTCCTCGCTCGCCCGGAGCACGTCTTCATGGCGGCGCCGCTCCGTGATGTCCAGCAGAATGGCGACCAGCGTTCCGCCGACTTCACCCGGCTGAGGATCGAT
This sequence comes from Bryobacterales bacterium, assembly GCA_027450225.1. GTDB lineage: Bacteria > Acidobacteriota > Terriglobia > Bryobacterales > Bryobacteraceae > BOG-234. The sequence goes on from DAIDJK010000291.1 coordinate 16,750, forward strand.
CAGCCGGGCATTGACCATAGCCCACAGCTTCGCGCCGTCCGCGCGGCGGCAGCAGACTTCGAATTCGTTCACCTGGTGGGTGCGGGAGAGGCTGCGGAGCAGGCGATCGCGCTCCAGGGGATCGGTGTAGAGCTGCTGCTCCCTGTGGCTCAGCATCTCGTCCTTCGAATGGAAGCGGAACATGCGAACGGCGGCGTCGTTGCAATCGATGATGCGGCCGTCGATGGTGGAGTGAATGATGCCTGCGAGATTGCCGTGATAAACGAAATCGCGCATTTGTGAAGCTGCGTCACGCGCGAGAGCTTCGCGGCACTCGGCGGTGATGTCGCGAATGGTCATCATGGCGCCCTGAATCAGCCCGGAGGCGTCCCGCAGCGGCCAGGCCGCGCCTTCCACCCACAAAGAGCCCCCGGAGCGAATGCGGCGAATCAGATAACGTTCAGGCGCGACCGTCTCGCCCGCCAGAGCGCGAGGCGCGGGCAGGCGTTCGCGCGGAACGGTCTCAAGCGTTTTGGGGTCGATGAAGCGGAGGATGCCGAAGATGTGAGAGAAGCTGCCGTCCCGCGGGCGCTCTTCTTCGCGAAGAGCGCGGTCGAGCGTCTCACTGACGAAAATAACGCGCAGCGAATTGTCGAAAATAGCCACGCCATATGGCAGCTGAGAGAACACCGCGTGGAGAAAAGTCTCGTCACGGCCGAAACAGGCAGCGAAAGAAGCGAGTGGATTCGACGGGCTTGCCATGGCGGCGGAATTCAAAAGAAATCCCCGATAGTGATTCCTTGAATTATACGGTAAATCCCTCCCGCTATCGCCGGGCGGGTGGCGCGAAAAGAACAGGAGCGCACGGCGGACCAGTTCGAACATACAATCTGTGCATGCGTATTTCACTCCGCTCCGCCCTCATGTTTTTCGCCGGCGCGCTGGCGATAGCCTGGGGCCAGGCTGCGTCTACTCCGGCGGCGGCGAACTCGCCGGCCGATCCGGCCGCCGCCATGCAGCAGGAGCGTCAGCGCATCCAGCAGGCTTCCGAAGAGGACCGCCGCAACATGATGGAACAGCTGCGCATGACGTCGCTGCGCCAGGGGGCGGACGGGCGCAATCCAAATGCTCCAAACGCCGCCAATTACGACGAATCGAAGGCGAATCCTTATCCCGATCTGCCCGACCCGCTGCGGCTGAATGACGGGAAAAAGGTGACCTCGGCGCAGATGTGGTGGCGCGAGCGGAGGCCGCAAATCGTGGAGCTGTTCGATCGTGAGATCTACGGCCGGGTCCCGAAAGACACGCCGGGCGTGAAGTGGCAGGTGAAGAGCACGTCGCACGACACGGTGGGCGGCGTACCGGTGCTGACGAAACATCTGATCGGGCGCGTGGACAATTCACGCGATACGGACATTACGGTAGAGATCGAGTTGAATCTGAGTACGCCCGAGAATGCCACAGGGCCTGTGCCGGTGATCATGGAACTGGGTTTCACCAGCTTTCCGCGAGGGTTGTTTCCGCCCAATTTCCGGCCGCCCGCGCCAAAGGGGCCGACCTGGCAGGAACAACTGGTGAAGAAGGGCTGGGGTTATGCCATCCTTTCGCCCACGAGCGTCCAGGCGGACAACGGAGCGGGTCTGACGAAAGGCATCATCGGCCTCATGAACAGGGGCCAGCGCCGGAAACCGGATGACTGGGGCGCGCTGCGGGCCTGGGCATGGGGCGCAAGCCGCGCGCTCGATTATGTCGAAACCGACAAGGCCGTGGATGCGAAGCACGTCGGCATCGAAGGGCATTCGCGGTACGGCAAGGCAGCGGCGGTAACGATGGCCTATGACCAGCGCTTTGCGATCGCTTATGTGAGTTCATCGGGCGAGGGCGGCCTCAAGTTGAATCGCCGCAACTGGGGCGAACTCGTGGAGAATGTTGCGGCAACAAACGAATACCACTGGATGGCCGGCAATTTCCTGAAGTATGCCGGACCGCTGCACTGGAACGATCTGCCGGTGGACGCCCATGAACTGGTCGCCTTGTGCGCGCCGAGACCGGTGTTCATCAGCGCCGGATCGAAAGAAGCGGGCGACGGGTGGGTGGATGCGAAGGGCATGTTCCTGGCGGGCGTCGGCGCCGGTCCGGTATACCGGCTGCTGGGCGCGAAGGACCTGGGAACGACGGAGTTTCCGCCGATCGGAACGGCGCTGATCGATGGCGACATCGGCTTCCGCCAGCACACCGAAGGGCATACCCCGGCGCCCAACTGGCCCACGTTCATCGCGTTCGCGGAGCGCCATTTCGATCGGGCGCGTGGTTCGGATCAGGCTTCGCTCCGGTGAATTCCGGCGGGCGATGTTCCGCAATACAATCGAGCGATGACCCGCCGCCAGCTTTCTCTTTTCGGTCTTGCCTCGGCCGCTTTGCCGCAATTGAGGGCGCAACGGCCCGAAACCGGCGACTGGCTTGCGACTCTTCAGAAGAGATTGCCGGCCTACGGGCACCGCAACTGGATCGTGGTTGCCGACTCGGCTTATCCTCTGCAATCGAATCCGGGAATCGAGACGATCGTCTCTGGTAAGGGACACCTGCATGTTCTGCGGGCGACTCTTGACGAGATTTCGAAGATGCCGCACGTGCGTCCCATCATTCATACCGACAAGGAACTGCAGTTCGTGCCCGACTCCGACGCGGCCGGAATTTCGTCCTACAGGCAGGACCTTGCCGGAGTGCTGGGCAACCAGGCGGTTGCCACCGCGCCGCATGTCGATATCATCCACCAGCTCGACGAGGCGGCGAAGATATTCAACGTCCTGATCATTAAAACCACGATGACCCTGCCCTACACCTCGGTTTTTCTCGAACTCGCGGCCGCTTACTGGGGTGACGATGCGGAAAAGCGCCTCGAGCAAGCCATGAGCAGCCAGCGCTGATTATGAGACGCCGAACCTTCTTCAGCGGCGCGCTCGGGAGTTACCTCGCATTTCGGTCCGATGCGCGGGCGCAGGGCACTTCGCGTGTTCCGAAGCTGAAAATTCGTGAGATCCGCGCGGTGCGTCTGCGCAATGGCTTTAACAGCCGTTTCGTCCGTGTCTATACGGAAGAGGGACTGACAGGCACCGGCGAATTTCTCGACACCGCCGGCGCGGAGTACATCGTCAACAACAATCTCGG
>DAIDJK010000292.1 GCA_027450225.1 Bryobacterales bacterium
ACCGGATGTGGTGTGATGTCGGACGATGACGCGTTGGCCCAGTCAGACAGGGCGGAGCAAAAACACGCGGGGGTCGGGGCCACCGCCTGAGGTGCGCGTGCAGCGGTTTTGACGGCGGCCTTGAAGGCTCTCCCATGAGGCGGAATGCGAAAGAAGAAACCGAATAGCCACACGGCTTTTGCTCACGATAAGAATTCGCAGGACGGAAGAACCGACGATTCTGAACAGTTAAAGCGCGTCGGAAATAGCCGACCGTCTCCAGCTCCACTTACCGGCGATGGCGCATCCTTCGTAGACTCCAGCGCAAGGGCCGATGAACATGATAGCGGCAACGCAAAAGCACAACTCAGATTGGCACGCCTCACCACGTGGTTCACTGGACTGGCTATGGTAGCAGCAGCGGTCTATGCCGGAATAAGCTATCTCCAATGGCAAGATTTAAGAAATAATTTTGCAGCTGAGCAGCGGTCCATGCTGAAGCCAGTTATGCAAATCAAGGTTAGCGGGAGCGCGTACTTCGCGACTATCTCGATGAAGAATGTCGGCAGGAGTGTCGCCTTTGATGTTGTGACGAACGCGAAGTTCGATGTTGTGCCGAAAGATCAGCCCCCCTACGTGAAGCCAGGCGGGATCGGATTCACCAACAGCGCTACGAATTCGCTGTTCCCCGAGGATTCGCAAGATTTTGATGTGGGGCCGTATTCCGCTCCGAATGAGCCACGGCCGCTGAGTTCGGACGAGCAGGCCAAACTTCTATCCGGTGAGGCCTACTTAGCCGTTTTCGGGTCGTCTATTTACAGAGATCAGTTTGGCCCACACTGGATAACGTTCTGCCAGTGGAGGAACTTTTCGACCAAGCCGGGAGACTTTAAAGCCAGAGAGTGCGTGAACTTCAATCGGATGGGAGACGGTGAATCTCCCAATTAGGCGTGATTGCCGGAAGAAATCGCGCTAGCGTGTGACGCCACAACAAACTTCTCCCGGCCTCTTCGAGGAGAAGGCGCGAGAGGGGACAGCGCTCCACGAGCACGTGGGCTATCGATACACACATTCATAACGGCAGGGTTAAAGGGGCAATCATGAGCGGACTCCGAAATATCGTTCGCCAGCCGCGCGACATCACGACCGTCTCGGAAATGCTCACGAAGAAAAGCTGGATAAGAGCCTGGGCGACTTGGCGTTTACAGATTTCCCCGCGCGGCCTGTTCGCGTTCGATAGCTTCAAACAAAGCCTTGAAATTACCCTTGCCGAAGCTGCGGCTGCCTTTGCGCTGGATGATTTCGTAGAAGAGCGTGGGGCGGTCTTCCACCGGCTTCGTAAAGATCTGCAGCATGTAGCCTTCATCGTCACGATCGACCAGGATGCCCAGCTTTGCCAGTTCCTCGATGGGCTCGTCGATACGGCCGACGCGGGACTGGAGATCCGCGTAGTAAGTCACCGGGACGCGAAGGAATTCGACGCCCTGGTCGCGGAGTTTCGTGACGGTGTGGATGATGTCGGCGGTCGCCATGGCGATGTGCTGGACGCCGGGGCCGCCGTAGAAATCGAGATACTCCTCGATCTGGGATCTTCTGCGTCCTTCGGCCGGTTCGTTGATGGGGAACTTGACGCGGCCGTTGCCGTTCGCCATCACTTTCGACATGAGCGCGGAGTATTCGGTGCTGATGTCGTTGTCGTCAAAGTGCTGGTAGAGGCTGAAGCCCATGACGTCGCGATAGAAATCGACCCAGCGGTTCATTTCGCCCCAGCCGACGTTGCCGACCATGTGGTCGATGTGGAGAAGACCGGTGGGGCGGGCGACGGGATCGGGACGGGGGATTTCGCGGAAGCCGGGGAGGAAGATGCCCTGGTATTCGCGGCGCTCGACGAAGGTGTGAATGGTGTCGCCATAAGTGGCGATGGCGGACAACCGGATGCGGCCGGACTCGTCTTCGATGACATGCGGGCCGGCGATGCTTTTTGCGCCGCGCCTGGTGGTTTCGCGCCAGGCGGATTCGGCGTCATCGACCCAGAGCGCGACATCGTGGACGCCATCGCCGTGGCGGCGGATGGCATCGGCAATTTCGCTATCGGGGCGAAGCGGCGTGGTGAAGACGAAGCGGATTTTGCCCTGCTGGAGGACGTAAGAGGCGCGGTCGCGCGTGCCGGTTTCGGGTCCGCGATACGCGACCAGTTCCATGCCGAATGCGGCGCGGTAGTAATAAGCGGCCTGTTTGGCGTTGCCGACATGGAACTCGACGTAGTCGGTTCCGTTGAGAGGGAGGAAGTCGGCGGCGGGTGAGTGAGCTGTTTCTTCCGCGATTAACTGCATGCCAGTTCTCCTTCGTGCAGGTGAGTTTCGAGCTGCGCCATGGTTTCGTGGAGCGCAGAGACCAGGATTTTATTTTGCTCGTCCGATCCGATGGTGATGCGGACGCCGTGCGGGATGCCGAACTGCGCGAGCGGGCGGATGATGACGCCGCGGCGGGCCATGGCTTCGACGACTTGTTCAGCGCGGTCGCGCGAAGGCCAGAGCGTCATGACGAAATTGGCTTCGGACGGAACGAATTCGACGCCGAGCGAGCGGAGCGCCTGGGTGACCTGGCGCATGCCGCGCGCGTTGGTTTCGAGCGTGCGGTGGAGGAATTCCTTGTCGGCGAGGGCGGCGATTCCGGCGGCTTCGGCGAGCGCGGAGGGCTCGAAGGGCAGCTTCACTTTGAGGAGATTGGCGATGAGTTCCTCATGCGCGAAGCCGTAGCCGATGCGGAGACCGGCGAGGCCGTGCGCTTTCGAAAAGGTCCGCAGGGTGATGACGTTGTCGTAGCGGTAATGCATGGAATCCGGATACCGCGGGTTGTCTTTTGCGTATTCGAAGTAAGCCTCGTCGAGGATGATGAGGACGCGCTCCGGGATGTGGCGATAGAAGGCGTCGAATTCCTGGCGGGTGAAGATGGCGCCGGTGGGGTTGTTGGGATTGGCGAGATAGATGATTTTGGTGCGGGGGTTGACGGCGGCGGCGAGGGCGGGGAGGTCGATGCGCCAGTTGCGCGTGGGGATGGCGTGGCAGCGAACGCCGCGGGATTGCGCGAGGAGGCGGAAGCCGACGAAGGTTTCGGCGGGCGAGATGACTTCATCGTCATCGCACAGGAAAGTGCGCATGATGTTGGCCATGATGCCTTCCGATCCGCTGCCGGCGATGACGTTTTCGATTTTGACGTCGAATTCGCCGGCCAGCACGCGACGGAGCTCGAGGCCGCCGGAGGGATAGACGTTCAGGTGATGGAGCGAGCGGCGGATGGCTTCGACGGCGAGCGGCGAGGCGCCCAGCGGATTTTCATTCGAAGCGAGTTTGATGACGCGGTCGAGGTGGTACTGGCGGCGGACGTCCTCGGCGGAGCGCCCGGGGCGGTAGGATTCGAGCGCGGCGATATAGGGGGGGACGAGGGACATTGCGCCGATTTCAGATTAGCACCACATGTGCGTGGTGTCACTTCTGCTCGGGGTGGAAGGGCGCGCCGGGGCGGCCGGGGGCGGCAGGTTCGGGGGAATCGATCGGGAGATTGACGACGACGGGTTCCTGACCGCTGCGGACGACGACGGCTTCGCAGGGCTCGTCGGGCCGGGCGTTGATTTCCTGATGGGGCACCCAGGGCGGAACGAAGATGAAGTCGCCGGGGCCGGCTTCACCGGAGAATTCGAGGGAATCGCCCCAGCGCATGCGGGCGCGGCCGCGAACGATGTAGAGGACGGTTTCGAGGTCGCCGTGATGGTGGTGGCCGGTTTTGGCGCCGGGCTCGACGACGACGGTTCCGGCCCAGAGTTTGGAGGCGCCGGTGCGGGCGTGGGTGATGGCGGCGGCGCGGGTCATGCCGGGCGTTTGGGGAGTGTTGGGATCGAGTTCGCCGGCGCGGATGATTTTGACGCCGTTGTGGCGCCAGTCGGGTGTGGCGGGCATATGGGAAGCGGGGAGCCTCTCCGATCTTAACGGGACCCTGTGCGGAAGCGAACCGGGACGCGGCGGGGAACGGGAATCAGGCAGACACTGCCACCGCGAGGGGCCGCGGGGCGTACTCGAAGCGAACTTTCATTTTGAGGAAGGGCTCCTCGAGCGCGAACCAGGATAAAGCGGCCGCGCACCAGGTGAATGCGATGGCGAGCAGGAGATCAAAAGAGGAAGAAGGCAGGCGCGTACTCTTCAATCCGCCCAGCACGAAGGGATGGAAGATGTACATGGCATAGCTGTATTTGCCGATGTTCCGAAGCGCGGGGTGCGTGAGGACGGAATCGAGGAGGCGGTTGCCGACAGCGAGGACGATCAGCGCGCAATAGACGAATGCGATGAGCGTACTTTTGGTGATCTGCAGGATTTCGAGGCGGCTCCCACTGAGAGCGAGTTGCAGGACGCCCAGACCCGAGCCGACAAACAATAGTACGGCCCAGGCCGGCCTGACCAGACGGCGCAGGCCGCCGGGGTCTCGCGCGAGTACGGCCAGCGCAGCGCCGCAGCCGAGCCCGTCCATTCTCGCCAGCGTGAAATAGAACGTGCTGTATTGCGAGAGAAGAATGCGGCAGGAGACGGAAGCGGCGATCATGACCAGGACAGCGCGCAGCAGCGATCTGTGGTTCAGCCGCAAAACGAGAAACGGCCAGACCAGATAAAAGTGTTCCTCGACGGCCAGCGACCAGAAATGAACCGGATCACTCCGCATGGATTGGCCGAAAGTGAGCGGAATGTTCTGCATATAGGTCCAGAACCAGATTTGTCGCGAGACTGGCTGCGCGTCGCGGAGGCCGATCAGAGGCGCGACGACGAACAGTACGGCAAGGGTGGCGTAATACAGGGGAAAGATCCGAAGCACCCGGCGGACATAGAAATTGCGCATGCAATGCTCCGAGCCGCGGGTATCCAGCAGGATGCCGGTGATGAGGAAACCGGAAAGGACGAAGAAAAGGTCCACGCCGGTCTGGCCCCAGACAGCGAGGCGGGCGAGCAGGCCGTGCCAGCAACCGAACATCTGCTGGAAGTGGAAGCAGATCACCATCAGCACGGCGAGGCCACGCAATCCATCGAGGCACAAAATGCGGCGAGGCTGCATCCGAGCGAATGTTAGCGACTATCCGGGGTGTCCCGAAAGGCGTCGGGTACGGTGAGTCCGGGCCGAAGGAGGTTGGGAATATTGCTGTCGGCCGGGTACGGCCAGTTGCAATGGCCGCGGCGGCGCGCCGGCGATTTCGCGCGATGGCCGGGGAACGGGCGAAAGGCGAAACAACTGCGCCTTATTCACGCAAGGGAATAAGAACGGCGGTTGGGGCGGCGGCCTGCGCCGGATGTATGCTCATGAAGAGCCATGTTGATTTCACGATCGAAATTCGCCGTTCTGGCGGCGGGAGTCGCCACTGTTCTGCCCCTGCTGGCGCAACAGCAGCAGAGGATGAAACCGGAGGAGACCGAAGTCTGGGAACCGGAGCCGAAGATGGTGACGCCGGGAGCGACGTGCGGCGCGGCGCCGTCCGATGCCGTGATTCTGTTCGACGGGAAGAACACGGATGCGTGGGTTTCGGTGAAAGACAAAGGTCCGGCGAACTGGAACGTGAACGACGGCGTGATGACGGTGAACAAGAGCGGCGGAAGCATCGAAACGAAGCAGTCGTTCAAGGATTATCAGCTTCATATCGAATGGAAGATTCCGGCGACGATAACGGGAAGCGGCCAGGGACGGGGAAACAGCGGCGTTTTTCTGGCGTCAACCGGACCGGGCGACGCGGGCTATGAGCTGCAGGTGCTGGACGCGTGGCACAACAAGACCTATGTGAACGGAATGGCGGGCAGCCTTTACAAGCAGGCGATTCCGCTGGCCAACCCGGCGCGCAAACCGGGGGAGTGGCAGATGTACGACGTGGTGTGGACGGCGCCGCGGTTCAATGACGACGGCACGGTGAAGACGCCCGCTTATGCAACGGTCTTCTTCAATGGCGTGCTGGTGGAGAACCACTTCGAGCTGAAAGGCGAGACGCTGTACATCGGCAAGCCGTTTTACCGGAAGTACGACCGCGCGCCGATCAAGCTGC
>DAIDJK010000293.1 GCA_027450225.1 Bryobacterales bacterium
CGGCGATTCAGAATACGCGGCTCAAGCGCGCAGATATAAGCGGCGATGTCCGGCAGTTCCGGCACGGCCTGTTGAACCGCTATTTCGCGGGCGTGGCCAGCGGCTTGCCGTCTTCGATCACGTACACTCCCACCAGATGCATCGGGACCGTACCGGTGTTGTGCGCGTCATGAATGGTGTGCGCCGGAACGATGAAACTGTCCCCGGCCTTCACGTGAAGAGTCGGGCGCCCTTCGATGATGATGTCGGCCTGTCCGTCCAGAATGTAGCTGATCTCTTCGCCGGGGTGAGTGTGCCTGCCCGCCGACGCGCCTGGATCGATCTCCACGCGCGCCACAACAGCCTTGTGCCCGGGAATCGAGAGCGGCTTGTCCTGCAGAATCGTGCGGTGAATACCGCTGCCCTGCGCCGACAGCAGCGACGCCGCTCCGATGAATGCCACTGCTCGCAACGATTGCACGATGTTCATGTCAGTCTCCTAAACAACAAAACTGACACTATATCGAGCCGCGTCCGGCCACCGGCTACTCGACCGTGACGCGTTCGCCCTTTTGCTCGTTCTTCGAAAGCCGGTCGATCCGTTCGTCGATGATCCGCCGAATACCCTTCAGGAATTCGACCCGCGAATTGCGGAAGTGAGAGCGCACTTCATCGGACGGCCCGAATTCCTTCGCGAACCGGTTCATTGCGTCATTCACTTCGCAGCACCAGCACCCGCGATGCTCGTGCGTGTGTTCGGACTCTGTGCTTCCCATTCCTGTGGTTCCGCTTTCCGGACTCATAGTTTTAATTCAGCTCCTCATTTCGACCACTAATACATCATGCTCCATGCGGGCTTTGGACGGGTGCATGGCCGCCATGGTAGTGGGAAGACCGATGTGCCTGCGGAGCGTGCCGACTTCCACCACCAGTTCGTCGTTCTTTTTGAACAGCCCGATCTCGCGCTTCTCCGTAAAGGGCATACGCAGCCGCACCTGATATTGTTCGCCCTCGCGGACAAAAGAGTACGGCCGCTCCGTGCGCGTCACCGCCGCCGGATCTTCGCCGGATGAATACAGCACGCTGGCGAACTCCCGCAGCCGGTCGAGTCCCAGCACTTCATGCCGGAAGAGCGGTACTTTCGACACCGCAATGGGCGAGAAATAGGCCTCGATCTCGGCCAGCGTCTTCTGCTGCAGCGCGCGCCAGTCGCTGAAGAACTCGTCGTGCACTTCCGCTGGAAACAGCCGGTTCACGATCACCTGATCCACCGTCAGCCCGTGCAGCGAAAAGTAGACGAACGCGCGCTGCGTTTCGCGCAGCACCATTTTCTCCGCGTTCGTCACCAGCCGCACGCTCGTGATGTTGGCGTCTTCCAGCAGCTTGTCCACGCCTTCAATCTTTCCGAACAGATCCGCTATGTTCTGGAAGTATTCGTCCTTCGGCATCTCGACCGGCGCTACCCGGTTTGCGATTGGGCGAATCGCCCGCAGCAGTTTGCGCTCGAAGCTGAACACGTGCTTCATGTACCAGTCGAGCGTGGTCGGCAGGCTCACGAAGCGCAGGCTCTCCGCCGTGGGCGCGCAATCGAGGATTACGACGTCGAACTGCTGCGTCCGCCGGTACTGCGTCACGTACATCAGCGCGCTCAGCTCTTCCATGCCGGGAAAGATCGCCATCTCCTCGGCCTCCACGGCGCTGATGCCGCTGGTCCGGAGCAGGGAAGTGATGTAGCTCGAAATCGCGTCCCAGTGCACTTTGATTTCGCGCTGGATATTCACCTCCTGGATCGACAGGCGATCGGCCACCGCCATCGGCTCGCCCGTACGGCCGTGGAACAAATCGCCGGGCAAATCGAAGGAATCGGCCAGCGAGTGCGCCGGATCCACGCTCATCACCAGCGTCCGGTAACCGCGCTCGGCGAGCTTCACGCCCGTCGCCGCCGCCACGCTCGTCTTGCCCACGCCGCCTTTTCCGCTGAAAAGAAGAATACGCATTCGTTATTAAAGGACGCACGTCCGGCGCCGCGAGTGCGATTTTCTTTCAGAATGCCCCCGGCCGCTAAACTCGAAACGCATGGCCGAACCGCGAATTGCCGCCGCCACCGAATCCGATGTGCCCGTCATCCTCGAGATGATCCGCGCGCTCGCCGAATACGAGAAACTGTCGCATGCCGTCATTGCCGATGAGCACCGCATCCGGCAGACGCTGTTCGGCCCGAAACCCGCGGCCGAAGCGCTGCTTGCTTACGATGGCGACGCATGTGCCGGATTCGCCGTCTTTTTCAGCAATTACTCCACGTTTCTGGCGCAGCCGGGAATTTATCTCGAAGACCTCTTCGTCAAAGCCGAATTCCGCGGCCGCGGCATCGGTTTCGCTCTGCTGAAGCGCCTTGCCGAAATCGCCAATGAACGCGGCTGCGGCAGGCTCGAATGGGCGGTCCTGAACTGGAATCAGCCGGCCATAGACTTCTACCAGAAGCTCGGAGCCACGCCGCTCGCCGAATGGACCACCTACCGCCTTACCGGAGAGCCGCTCGAACGCCTCAGCCGTTCCCGTTAGACTGATCTTACAGGCCATGGCGACGCCATCGCTTCCTTACATTTCGCCGGAGCGCTATCTGGAACTCGATCGCGCGGCCGAGCGGCGCAGCGAATATGTCAACGGCCAGATGTACCTGATGGCCGGGGCGTCCAATGAACACATTCTGATCGTGAACAACGTCTCATTCGAGCTCACAGGTCAGACTCGCGGCCGCTGCCGCGTCGGCGTCAACGATCTGCGCGTCTACGTTCCCAGCCGAACCAGTTACTTCTACCCGGACGTCGTCGTCAGTTGCAGCCGCTTCGAAACCACCGGAGATCGCCGGGACATTTTCACCAACCCGAAACTAATCGTCGAAGTCGTCTCCAAATCCTCCGCCGATTACGATCGCAACCTCAAATTCGCCCATTACAGAACGCTTCCCTCGCTCAACGACTACATCATCATCGATCAGTTTCAGCCGCTCGTCGAACACTTCTCCCGCCAGCCCGATGGCAGCTGGATCTTCCG
>DAIDJK010000294.1 GCA_027450225.1 Bryobacterales bacterium
GCGGATTCCTCGCGGCGCTCGCGGATCACGTTCCAGACGTTTTCCGGGGAGCCGTGCGGCACAAGTTCCGGCGTCTGGATGATTTCGCCTTTGCAGCCGAGTTCCTCCGCGGCGATGCGTGCGGTTTCGAGCGCACGCGCATAAGGGCTCGAAAGGATGGACGACAGCTCGAGGCCTGCGCGCTTCGCCAGTTTCAGAACGGCCGCGGTCTTTTCCTTGCCCTCTTGCGTCAGTTTGCGCGCCGAATCGGGTTCGCCGGCTTTCGCGTCTTCAGCGATGCCGTGCCGCAGGAGATAGATTTCCATGTTCGAAGCGAGTTTACGCGATCGCCGCCCGGCGGCTTTTTGGAGCCGGGATGGGAACCGGGCGCGCGGCCCCGTTCACTTTGCGGATATTCAGTTCTGTGATGTGCCCGCGCAACTCGGAAAAAATTTCGCCGGGCGATTTGCGCGCGTCGATCTCGGTAAAGCCGTACCGGCTGGACATTTTGTCGAGCGCGCCGATGAGCTTCGTCTGGTAATGAACGAAGCTCTCGTACATGTCGGCGCCGAAATGGTAATCCATGCCGCTTTCCCAGTAATCGAAGGCGCCCTTGCCGATCACGACGCGTGAAACGAGGTCTTTGACGCGCGCTTTCAGGTAGTAAACCGCATGCGGCACGAGACCGAAGCCGCAGACGTTCTCGATCCAGGCGGGGTCTTCGCCGCGGGCGATGGCGCGCGCCATGATCGAAAAAATGTAGCGGTCCGTGAGGACGATGAAACCGGCGCGCAGAGCGGGGATGATTTCGTTTTCGAGGCGGTCGGCAAAGTCCGTCGCGTAATAGAGCGTCATCGTGACCGGGCCGAGCGTATTGCCTTCCTTGGCGCGCGCGATGCCTTTGCCGGCCAGCGCGGAACGGGCCATGCCGGTATCGAGAACCGCGTGGCCTTCGTGTTCGAGCCACTGACGAAGCTGCACGATCTGCGTCGAGCGGCCGACCGCGTCCGCGCCTTCGATGACGATGAGCTTGCCGGAAAGATTCGCGGTATCGACTCCGGCGGGCGGCTCGCCGTAACACTCGAGCGGCTTCAGCGACTTAGCGAGCGCCACTGGCGTGCTCCGGATTCTGCTCCAGGACGGGGGCGCGAAGCACCTGGGTTCGAAGGCTGCGGCCGATTTCGCGTTTCACGACGGCGCGCATCTGCTTCTGCTGGTCTTCGATGGACTGGGTGGCGTCGATGACGTGGAAGCCCATCTCCTCGATCATGTCTTCGTATTCCTGCAGGATGCGGCCCTGAAAAACCTTGAAGCTTTCTTCCACGTCCCGGCTGATCTTCAAATCCATGCCCGCTTCGTAGTATTTGAGGGCATCGCGGCCGCCGAGGATGCGGCTGAGCGCCACATCGAGGGGGGTGCGGAAGTAAAAGGCGATGTTCGGCCGTATGGCGAAGCTGTAGAGATTGCGCACCCACTGGCGGTTGACGCCGCGGGCGACGTCGCGGGCAAACGCGGTATAGGCGTAGCGATCGGCGCAGACGATGGCCCCCGCGCGCATGAGCGGGAGGATGTAGCGTTCGGTTCGATCGGCGAAGTCCGTGGCGTGGATCAGGCTGAAGGTGGTGGGGGTAAACATCTCCTTCTTCTTGCCGCGCCGGGTAGTCTGGCGGACCAGCGGAGAAGAGTTCCACTCGCTGAAGGCGACCGCATAACCCTGCGACCGGAGCCAGCGGCTGAGAAGCGATATCTGGGTGCTTTTGCCCGAGCCGTCGATGCCTTCGACGATGATCAGCTTGCCTCGATGCCGGTGAGGCGTAGAGAGGGATTTCATTCACGGCGCCGCTGATTTCATCTGTTACAAAGCGGTGAAGGACGACACCCGTATTATAACGTTGCTATGCCGCGCTATGCCGCCGTGGACATCGGCAGCAACTCCGTCCGGATGGAAGCAGCCGAGGTGAATGACGGCGAACCGCCGCGCATTCTCGCCTCCGAGCGCGAGGTAACCCGTCTGGGAGCAAGCGTTTTCCGGACGGGCCGCGTGAGCCAGGAAGCGATGGAACTGCTTTCGGGCGTGCTGACGAAAATGGCGGGAATTTACCGGCGGCTCGACGTGATCGGGGTTCGGTCGGTGGCGACGGCGGCGGTGCGGGATGCGAGCAACCAGCAGGAGTTTCTGGCGCGCGCCTCGGCTGCGCTGGGCTCAGATGTGGAGATCATCTCCGGCCAGGAAGAAGCCCGGCTGATTCACCTTGGCGTGCACGCGCGGTGGCCGCATCCGAAGGAGCGGTTTCTGATCATCGACATCGGCGGCGGCAGCGCGGAGATCATTCTGAGCGACGACGACCGGATCGAGATGGCGGTTTCGAAGCCGCTCGGGGCGCTGCGGCTGAACGAATTGTTTCTGAAATCCGATCCGCCGCGGGCGAGCGATCTGCACAAGCTCGAGCAGTATATCGGCGAGCGGATCGAATCGGCGGTGAAGCGGATGAGCAGCACGCATATCGACCGGGTGGTGGGGACTTCGGCCACGGCTTCGGCCGTGGTGTGCGCGGCGAACCAGATTCCGCGCGCGCGGCGCGATGAAGCGGACCGGCATCGGGCGACCACCTCGCAGATCCGGAAACTCTACCGGGATATCAGCGGGATGGACACCGCGGCAAGGCAGCGGGTGGTGGGAATCGGGCCGAAGCGGGCCGAAATCATCGTGCCGGGGACGGCGGTGCTGATGCGGGTGCTCGAAGCGTTCGACATGCCGGCGGTGTTTTATTCGACGGCGGGAGTGCGGGATGGCATTATCGCCGATCTGGCGGCGCGCGGGGTGGGGCGCGGAGCGACGCAGCTTTCGCCCGAGCAGCGGACGGTAGTGGAGAACATGGCGGAGCGGTATGGAGTTTCGATCCGGCATGCGCGGCGCGTGGCCAAACTCGGCTGCGAACTGTTCCTTGCGCTCACCGGGCTGCACAAACTGCCGGCGCAGTACGGCCGAATGCTGGAAGCGGCGGCGTATCTGCACGACATTGGGCATTTCGTAAGCGACACGCGGCACCACAAGCACTCGTACTATCTGGTGGCGAACTCGGATATGCCGGGATTCACGGAAGAGGAGCGCGAGCTGATCGCGAACCTGTGCCGGTATCATCGCAAGGCATCGCCCTCGGCGGAGCACGGAAATCTGCAGGCGCTGGACGCGGAGGCGAAGCGCGCGGTGATGCTGCTGATGCCGATTCTGCGGCTGGCGGACAGTCTGGACCGGGGCCACGCGCAGGCGGTGAAGGCGGTGGATGCGCGGGCTCGGGAGAACGACATTCTGGTGACGCTGCACGCGGCTCCGGACGCCGATCTGGACCTGGAAGTCTGGGCGGCGGAACGGATCGGGGAGTTCTTTCAGCATGTCTACGGGAAGCCGATTACTTTGGCGCGGGCAGTTTGAGGAAACCGGCGGGTCCGGCGGCAGTTGGGTTCGTTCGGTAAAAAACCGGCGGACGCCCGCGAAGGAACGGGACCGGCGGCTGACTGCGGGAGGAAGTGACGTGGAAAGAACGGGATACGGGCGCAATGGGTTCGTTCGGTAATTCCTGCGGCGCGGCACAGGCGCCGAATCTGACTGGCTTCGAATGGCTGATGCATGGTTTCGGATTTCGCGATTCGCAATATCCGGACGGGATCACCGGCGTCCGGCAGATTCATTCGGGCATTGTGGCGACAGCGGCGGAAGTTCGGAATGGGTTCGTTCGGGAAGCCGATGCGCTGGTGACGGACGAACACGGCGTGACAGTCGGCATCCGGACAGCGGATTGCGTGCCAGTGCTCATTGCGGATCCGGTGACCCGGTCGGTTGCGGCAATACACGCAGGCTGGCGAGGGTCGGCGAAGAACATCGCCGCGAACGCGGTAAGCGAACTGGTTACACGCTATGGAGCGCGGGCGGAGGATTTACATGCGGCGATCGGACCGGCGATCGGGGGGTGCTGTTATGAAGTCGGTCCCGAAGTGGCGCGCCGCTTCGGAGCATGGATCCCCGAATACGGGCGGGCGGAGTCACCGGTAAAGATCGATCTGGGGCGGGTGAACCGGATGCAACTCGAAGCCGCGGGGGTGAGGGATGTGTGGAACTCGGGTGAATGCACGAACTGCAATCCCGAACGGTATTTTTCGTTCCGGCGGGAGCGGGAGAAAGCCGGCCGGATGACGGCGTTTATCGGGCGGCGGTCCTGAGAGAGCGCTGAAGATCAAAACACCTGCTCACGCTCGCGTGGGCCCGCGCAGGGGGCTGGTCAGTTCGCTCCAAATACAAAGGGCAGACCCGAAAGCCTGCCCTCTGAAACCCGCAAGACGAGCGACGACCTGGAATCGAACTCCCGATTAAGCGGCGCTGGCGAAGAGATCGGCCGAATCCTCGACTTCGATCTCATGCCGGTCCACCTGCTCCTGGCATTTGATGCAGTATGCCGCCCACGGTACCGCGTTGACGCGCTTGGGAGAAATGTCTTCCTCACAGTGCAGGCAAACGCCGTAAGAGCCGTCCGCAATGCGCGCGAGCGCACGGCGGATTTGCCGCAGCATGTTCGAATCACGGTCCAGATTGCGAATCGCGAGTTCGCGTTCGCCCGCCAATTGCACTTCATCGAGGGCGTCAGGCGCCTTCTCGATGGCAATTTCGTCCCGGTTGCGCAGGGCTCCGGATAATTCGGCCTGCTTTGCTTCCAGGATGTTTTTCATTTTGTCCAGTTCAGCCTTGGTCATTTCAAAGTTCCTCGTCTTCCAACGTCTGCGTGGTGTTTCGTTGCTCTGTTACGAGCTAAGACGAAAATCTAACGCTAAAGTTTCAAAAAATCTGAGTGAAGGGAACTTAACTTTCGTCGTTTGCTGTCGAATTGTTCCCAGCGCTCCATATCGCTCCACAGCCGGAGCAACTGCCATGCCAAACCGGCGAGGCAGCGGGGGTCTGAAATAGACTACATCAACAGAACCCCAGCGTCCATTTCTCCATGCATTAAATTCTCATTAAGCATGCATGGGGCCGGAAGGGCTCGGATCGCCTCCGGTACAGGAATAGACGCTTCAACCCGCGATTTGGAACGAAAGCACCCGAACAGGCGCGAGGCCCTCCGCGGTAATACGTTCCGATTCGCGAACGAGGCGTCCGGATTCACCTTGTTGCAGTACGCACCTGCGTGCGATCCGGTTCCGAGCCTGATCGGGCTAGCCACCCAGTACTCTCCGGCGGTAAGCCCTGGTAATGTTCCGGAGGTGGCCGGACGAGATGGAATATATCACCACGGAATCGTCAGCGAGCAGCTGACGGAGCGTGGGGGCGCTGATGAGCACGGAATCGAGCACGCTCGGGTCGCCTGCCGGATGGATGGAAAGTGCTGATTCCGGAGTGAGATACACGTCGCCAGCGGCGACAGGCCGGAAGGCGGAGTGGGCGATGCCGTCGTTATAAAGATCGTCTGTGACTCCATCGAGAACGATGGTTTTCGAAGGGTGATTTTCGCGGGCCTGCCGGACGCCGAGAACCATGGCGCGGATGGGAGCGTACCTTGAGTACCACCATCTGGCGGCAATACGGCTGGAGGGGATCATGAGGGCGCAGTAGGCAAGAACCGCGCACGCGGCAGCGATGCGCCACGGTCTGTTCCGCCACGCGAGCGCAGTGCCCCAGGCGGCCGTGATGGCGAGGCCGATGAGGGGAATGGTCAGGTAATAGTACGAGCGGTGATCGTAGAGGGGCAGCAGGGGAGCGAGCGTGATGAGGAACCATGCGGGACCGAACAGCGCCATTCGGCCGCGGCAACGCCAGACGGCGGCAATGGCCGCCATGAGCGCGAGGCTGAGAAATGCAATCCCCGCCACGGCTTCATGCCTTCCGATTCTGAGAGCCGGCCAGTTCAGGGGCATCACGGTCCACTTCCAATAGAGTGCAAGGGTGGAGAAAATTCTCAAATCGAAATGGAGGGCGTAGACGCCGGTCCGGGGAACAGCGGCGGCCAGGCGGTGAAGCAGGAAATAGAGGATGGAAACGGCGAAGAGAGGCGCCAGTGAACGGACAGCGAAGTGTTTGGTCCGCCCGGATGCGTTTGCGCCGGACTGAACTCCGGTGTCGCCGAGAAGCAGGAAGGCGGCGGCCACGGCGGGATAAACGATGTTGATCTCGAGCGCGCCGAAGCCCAGGGTGAAAACCACCAGCTGCCACCACCACCATCGGCGGTCGCCGGTGTCGAGCCAGCGAATGAACAAAAGCAGAGCGCCCAGCAGGAACAGCGGGCAGAGGAGTTCGTTATAGACGCAGGTCCAGGAGAGCGCGTCGGCCAGAGCGGAGTTGGCGATCCAGAGCACAGGCGCGAGGAAAGCGGCAAAGCGGGAACCGGTGAGCCGCCGGGCGAGGCGGTTGATGAGAACGGCGTCGGCGGCAGCCGTGAAGAAGACGCAGAGCCGCCAGGGCAGCGGATCGAGGCCGAAGAGGCGTTCGAACAGGATGAAGAAGCCGCGTTCGCTCCAGGGGCGGATGGTGCCCTGCGCCATGGGGGCGAACATGGCGTGGAGAAAGTCCTGAAAGCTGTGGATGGAGGGGAGCAGGCCGAGCCAGGCGAAATCGTCGGCGATGAACCAGGCGCGGAGCGAGTCGCTCCAGAGCAGGAAGAGGAAGGCGACGGGCGCGAGGAGCGCGGCGGCATCGAGGAGACGGGCGTGACGCCGGGCGCCGGGTGCCCTGGCGCGGGGGGCAGTGGTGGCGGTCATTCGGCGCGCAGGGCTGCCGCGGTGGCGATGACGCCGAGTTCACGCTTGTCGCTGTCGGAGGGGGGCATGACTTTCGGGATGTGGAAATCGACCACCGTTTCCGCTGGTCCGCAGAGTTCGCGGGGGATGGCCGCGGTGAAGGTTTGAGGACCCGCGGCGGTGTAGTTCTGGACGCCGATCTGGCGGCCGTGAACGGCGGCTGCGAGCTGGAACGCGGGGACCTTCCGAATGACGACGTCGGGAATTACGAAAGAGAACGAAAGCGTTGCCCCGCGCGTGGCGGCGAGGGGCGGCGTTTTGAAATCGATGACGAAATCGCGGGCGGTCCAGCGCCAGGAGTTGGCTTCGAGGTCATAGAAGCCGCCCATGAGCTGGCGCGAGGCGGCAGGTTCGTACATTTTGAACGAAGAGACGAGAGTGGAGGCGGAGTCCGTGTCGTCGTCTTCGATATAGACGCGTTCCTGGCGGTGGCAGGCGGAAACGGCCGTGAGCGAGACGGCAAGGATGGCGCAGGCGCGCAGGCGCGCGGATTCAATCGCCAACTTTTTCCACCTGGACGAGGCAGCTGTAAAAAACGGCGCCCGCGCCCTTGTCGGTGAGGCGCTGGGACGTGAGCATGTTGGCGGAGTTGCCGCCCGGCGCAAGGCTGGGCCAGCGGACGGCGGGGGCGGCGACGACGCCTTTGGCGATGCGCGGCGCGACGTGCGCCTCGAGAAGACATTCGCCGCGGCCGTTGAAGATGCGCACGGCATCGCCGTCCGAGATGCGGCGCGGAGCTGCGTCGTCGGGGTGTATGAGCAGCTTCGCAGTCTGGCGATCGACTTCCGCGCGATAGCCGAACGTGGAGTTCATGCTGTCGTCGTTTTTGGGAGAGATGAATTCAAGCGGGAAACGCCGGGCGAGAGAGGGGTCGCCGCGCCGCGATTCGAGGGGCGGAGTGTAATCGAGCGTGGCGGCGTTGAATTCGCAGCGTCCGGAGGGCGTGCCGAAGTGGCCGTTCGCGAAGGGGAGGAAGTGGTCGCCGATGTTGAGCCGCACGGAGTGCTCGCGCTCGAGACGCTCGAAATCGATGCCGGAGAGGAAAGGACTGCCGGTATCGAGCAGGGTGCGGATCATTTCTTCATCGGAATCCTGGAAGCAGGGCTCGGTAAAGCCCATGCGGGCGGCGAGACGGCGGAAGATTTCGGTGTTGGGCAGGGTTTCGCCGGGGGCGGGCAGGGCGGGGCGGGCGAGCTGCAGGTGATAGTGACCGTAGGCGCGATAGAGGTCCGTGTGTTCGAGGAAGGTGGTGACGGGCAGAACGATATCGGCGAAGCGGGCGGTGTCGGTAAGGAACTGGTCGAGGACGACGGTGAACAGATCGCGGCGGACGAGACCGCGGCGGACGGCGTTCTGATCGGGCGCGACAGCGGCGGGGTTGGAGTTGTAGACGACCAGCGCTTTGACGGGCGGAGAATCGACCTGGTTGAGGGCGCGGCCGAGCTCGACCATATTAATGAGGCGCGCTTCACGCCCGAGGGGCGAGGAGAGCTGAAGATCGGGGCGTTCGAGAGCGGTGGTGTTGAGCTGAAACGGGCCGCCGGTGGAAAGCTGGACGCCGCCGCCGACCTCCCGCCACGCGCCGACGAGCGCGGGGAGCAGAGAGATGGCGCGGACGGCCATGGCGCCGCGTTCGGAGCGCTGCACGCCGTAGTTGAGGCGGATGGCGGCGGGGCGGATGGTGGCGTAGTCGCGGGCGAGATCGACGATGGCGCCGGAATCGAGGCCGGTGAGCGAG
>DAIDJK010000295.1 GCA_027450225.1 Bryobacterales bacterium
CCGACCTTGCCGGGGACGCTCTTTCGCGCGTTCAGGCTCCCACTCTGTTCATCGTCGGCGCCCGCGACTGGGAAGTCCTCGCTCTCAATCGCCATGCCCGTTCCCGTATGACCTGCGAGGCCGAAATCGAAATCGTCTCCGGGGCGACTCATCTGTTTGAAGAGCGCGGCGCTCTCGAGCGCGTCGCCGCTCTCGCGCGCGACTGGTTCGGGCATCACCTTGTAGTACGATCTGGTTTACCCGCCCTGTAAGCGTTCCGCTCTCGTCAGCAGACCCATTCGAAAGAGCCAGAATTGAATATTCTTCGACCCGCCGCCGCGCTCCTCTGGGCAGCGGCGATTTCTCTTGCCCAGGCGCCCCGGCCTGATGGCGCCGGACTTGAACCAGGCGCTCTTCCGGACCACTGGCCCACCGGCGGTCCGCACTGCATCGAAATGCCGGAATTCACCATCCACGAGTACAACCCGAATTTCATCATCCTGCGCCAGTCCGGCTGCGCCGATTACGAAAAGCCATTTCTCTATGTCATCTTCGGGACCGATAAAGCGCTGCTTTGGGATACCGGTTCCCGCAACGGGAAAACGCGCGACGCCGTGGATATGGTCATCCAGCGCTGGCTGAAAGCGAACGACCGCCCTGGCATTCCCCTCGTCATCGTTCACTCGCACCACCACAGCGATCATGTCTGGGGCGATTCGCAGTTCGACGGCCGCCCGGACACAACCATGATCAAGCCCGATCTCGAACATCTGGTCAGATTCTTCGGCTTTACAAAATGGCCCGAAGAGGTTCGCTCCTTCGATCTCGGCGACCGCCCCCTCGATCTCATCCCCATTCCCGGCCACACGGATGACTCCTTCGCGCTCTACGATCGGAAAACCGGCATCCTCCTGACCGGCGACACGGTCTATCCCGGGCGCCTTTACGTCAGCGATTTTCCCGCTTTCAAACAGAGCATTCACCGGCTCGCGCTCTTCACGAACGGCAAGCTCATTTCGCACGTGCTCGGCAATCACATTGAAGAGACCTCCACTGCTTACCTCGAATATCCGATCGGCAAGATGTACCAGCCCGGCGAACATTCGCTCGATCTGAGCGTCGGAACCATCCTCGAACTCGATCGCGCGCTCCAGACCATGGACTCGCCGCGCCGCCTTGCGCTCCGCGATCTCACCATCTTCCCCATGGATCGCCAGTCCACCGGGGAGCTGCGTACGGTGAGCCGCGCGACGCAGGATAAAGATAAGGCCGAAGTCTGGAAGTAAGCGTCTTCGTTGTGCCTCGCGGCACGCGCGGCCACCCGGTTCGCATCCGGCGCTATTCCATCGCAGGCTACACTCCAGGGAGTGCCTTCAGACGACGTTGTACGCCACGCCGCCGAACGACTTCAGGTTCAACAGCAGTTCTGGGACATCTTCGGAAAGTCGCACGATACCGGGCCCGACACCAATCGCGCCATCATTTCCGCGCTTGGCATCGATTGCTCGTCCGACGATGCCATCCGCGCCTCCATCGCCCGCCGGGACGAACGCGAATGGTCCCGCTTCCTCCCTCCGGCGCTTGTCGTCAGCGTCAATCAGCCCGTGCGCATTCCCCTGCGCATGCCCGAAACGCCGAAATGCGTGACGCTCGAAATCACCACCGAAGAGAACGAGCGCCATTCGCTTCCATTCGACCTGGCCGGTGAGCCCGTCGAAGCGGAATACTTCTCCAGCGGTGAACGCCGCGTTCAGCGTTCCGTCACGCTACCCATTTCGCTGCCGCTCGGCTACCACGATGTGCGTTGCGGGGAGTTCCAGATGCGCCTCATCGTCACCCCGGATCGCGCCCATACTCCCGAACCGGGCAAACATGCCGGCTTTGGCGCCATGATGTGGGCCATTCGCTCGCATCGCGACTGGGGCGTCGGCGATTTCTCCGCGCTCCGCAACCTCGTCGACTGGGCCGCCCTCCGCATCCACGCGGATTTCCTCGCGCTCAGCCCGCTCCACGCCACAAAAAATCGCCGGCCTTACAACAGCAGCCCTTATCTTCCCCAGACCATCTTCTTCCGCAATTTCATTTATCTCGACGTGACCGAAGTGCCCGGCTACGACATCGTGAAATCGGCCATTGAAACGCCGGAAAACATGGCCGAGATCGAGCGCCTCCGCGGCACTCCCACGGTGGAGTACGAACAGGTCGCGGCGCTCAAACGCGACGCGCTCAACCGCATCTTCGACGCCGCGCCGCCTTCGCCGGAATGCCGGGCCTGGATTGCAAAGCAGAATGAACTGCTGCGCTTCTTCGCCACCTATTGCGCGCTCGACGAACACATTCACGCCGAAAATCCCGATATCTGGGTGTGGCCGGACTGGCCGGAACATTACCGCGATCCTTCAGCGCCGGCTGTCGCCCAATTCGCCCGGACTCACGAGCGCGAAATTCTGTTCCACTCCTGGCTCCAGTGGCTCATCGATCAGCAACTGGAAGCCGCGCAGCGCGCCGCCCGCGACGCCGGCATGTCTATCGGCCTCTATCACGACCTCGCGCTGGCGACTGATCGATGCGGCGGCGATCTCTGGGCGCATCGCGATTTCTACGTTTCCGGCAATCGCGTGGGCGCGCCGCCCGACGATTTTTCGCCCATGGGTCAGGACTGGTCTTTTCCTCCGCCCGACCGCGACCGCCATCGCGACGACGGTTACCGTCTCTATTCGGAATCCATCCGCCACACTCTCCGGCACGGCGGCGCGCTCCGCATCGACCACGTGATGCGCCTCTTCCGCCTCTACTGGATTCCCGAAGGCCATGACGCGCGCAAGGGCGCTTACGTGCGGGACAACGCCGAAGACCTCATCCGCATCCTCGCGCTCGAGAGCGTCCGCAACCGCGCCGTCGTCATCGGCGAGGACCTCGGCACGGTCGAAGACAGCGTTCGCGAAATGCTTGCGCGCTTCGGTATTCTCAGCTATCGTCTTCTCTATTTCGAGCGTGACGCCTCCCGTTTTAAATACCCCGGGGAATATCCTGCGCAGGCCCTCGCTTCCACCACCACTCACGATCTGCCCACCATAGCCGGCTTCTGGACGTGCAACGATATCGAAGCCCGGCGGCGCGTCGGCTCCGTTGATGAAAACGATTACCAGCGGCAGATGAACGATCGACGCCGCGACAAGCAGCATCTTCTCGATGCGCTGTTCGCCGCGCGTCTGTTGCCCGACAACTATGAGCATTCCGCCGAGCGCATCCCCGAACTCGCCGCTGAGCTTCACCAGGCGATTATCGGCTATATGGCCAGCACCTCGGCCGTGCTCTGGCTCATCAACCAGGAGGATATGACGAAAGAGCCCGAGCAGCAGAACCTGCCGGGCACCACGGCGGAATATCCCAACTGGAGCCGGAAAATGCGCTGGTCGGTTGAGGAACTCACTTCGAATCCCGAGGCTCGCGACTGCGCCGCCATGGTCCGCCACTGGGTGGAGCGCTCCGGCCGCCACTAGGCCGGCCTCTCTCGCGCTCCTGCGTAAACCTTTGTAAAAACAGCCTCTTCGCTATCCCTTGCAATCGTCTTCTTTACACTTATTCACGTTCTACAACAATCGAAAAAAGTAACAATCGAATAGCCGCTTCGTCTCTTTGGAGACGGGTCGAAATCAAAACATATGAAGAACGGCTTCATGAGGTTGCTGTGTCTGCTTGCGGTGTTCGCCGCTGCTGCTCTGATTGCGCCTGAGCGCGGGCTGGCGCAAACGCCGGGTTCGCTTCGGGGACAGGTGACCGACCCTTCGGCCGCCGTGGTTCCGAATACGACGATCCAGATCACCGGCCCGGGCGTGGTGCGCGCCGCGAAATCGGACGGACAGGGCAAATACGCCGTCGCCGGTCTGCCGCCCGGCGCTTACACCGTTACGGCCACGGCAAAAGGGTTCGTCAACTTCACGCAGCAGAACGTGAATGTCAACGCCGGTCAGGCGACGCCGCTCGATATCGCGCTCCAGATCGCCACTGAAGCCCAGGAAGTGAATGTCAACGATCAGGTCGCCGGGCAGGTGAACGTCGATCCGTCTTCGAACGTCGGCGCTCTCGTGTTGAAGAACGAAGATCTGGACGCCCTTCCGGACGACCCCGACGATCTGCAATCCGATCTCGAATCTCTCGCCGGACCCGCGGCCGGTCCGAACGGCGCGCAGTTTTTCATCGACGGTTTCAGCGGCGGCCAGCTTCCGCCCAAGAGTTCCATCCGCGAAATCCGCATCAACTCGAACCCGTTTTCTTCCGAATTCGACCGCCCCGGCTTCGGACGCATCGAAATCTTTACCAAGCCCGGCACCGACAAGCTTCATGGCATGGGGTTCTTCAATTTTGGCGACAAAATCTTCGACAGCCGCAATCCCATCCTCACCACTCCGAAGGCGCCTTACAGTTCGAAATTCATGACGGGCAACGTCGGAGGTCCGCTCAGCAAGAAGGCTTCGTTCTTCATCGACTTCAATCGACGCGTCATCGATCAGTCCGCGCTGCTTGACGCCGTGGTGCTGAACAACAATTTCACCCAGTCTCTCTACAATGGCGCGTATCCGACGCCGAATCACCTGTGGATGATCAGCCCCCGGCTGGATTATCAGTTGAACGCCACCAATACGCTCACCATGCGTTACAACCACACGCAGGCTTCAAACGTGGGCGGAGTTGGTGGATTCAGTCTCCCCACGCAACAAACCGACAGTTACACAAGAAACAATAACGCGCAGATTACCGAGACGGCCATCCTCGGCACGAAAGCGGTAGATGAGACGCGTTTCCAGTTCTTCGACAGCCATGTGACGCAGCAGGGCGTGGGTGATTTCAGCATTCCGGGGATCAATGTGAGCAGTTCGTTCAATTCGGGCGGCGCTCCGCTCCAGTTGAACTACAGCCACACAAAGGACTACGAACTCCAGAACATCGTCACCATCACGCAGGGCACGCATGCCATCAAGATCGGCGGCCGCGCCCGGCAGAGCGATCTGACGAGCCAGTCCACATCCAACTTCAACGGGAGCTGGAGCTTCAACCAGCCGCTCGCCAGCGCCCCATGCCTCGCCGGCTTCGGCTCCAATCCGACTTCGCTCGATCTGTATCAGCAAACGCAGTACCTCCTCTCACAGGGGCAGTCGATGGCCGCAATTCTCGCTTCCGGCTGTGGACCGGACCAGTTCACCCTGTCGAGCGGCATCCCGGTTCAGGGCGTCCGCCAGTTTGACCTCGGCATGTTCGTGCAGGACGACTGGCGCTTCCGGCAGAATCTGACTATCCAGCTCGGCGTACGCTACGAAACCCAGAACAACATCAGCGATCACAACGACTGGGCGCCCCGCATCGGTTTCGCGTGGGCTCCGGGCGCGAAGAAGGGCCAGAATTCCAAAACCGTGATCCGCGGCGGCTTCGGCACGTTCTTCGATCGCTTCGATGAAAGTGACACCCTGCAGACGCTGCGCTTCAATGGCGTCTCGCAGACCAACTACAACATTAATCGCGGCAGCGGCAATGCCCAGGAAGCGCTCTCCTACTATCCCCTGGTGCCCCCCACGTCGTTCCTGAGCGCGCAGACCCAGGCGATTTATGAAGTATCGAAGAACTTCCGCGCGCCGGAGATGTACCAGACCGCGATCGGCATTGAGCGCGCTCTGCCCGGCCGCACGACTCTGTCGTTCAACTTCGTCGATACCCGCGGCGTACACGTCCTGCGCACCCGGGATATCAACGCTCCTCTGCCGCAGTTCTACGTACCGGCCCAGTCCGGCTCCTCCGGTTCCTCCACCGTGGTGCGGCCGTATCCGACCAACAACGACATCTACCTGTATGAATCGAGCGGCATCTTCAAGCAGATGCAGTACATCACGAACGTCAATACGCGAGTGAACTCGCACGTCTCCATTCAGGGTTTTTACGTCTACGGCCAGGCTCACAGCAACGCGCAGGGATTTCCGATGGATCAGTACAACACCAGTCTCGACTGGGGCCGGGCGCAGTTCGATATCCGGCATCGCGCCTTCATCGGCGGCAACATCGGCCTGCCCTTCGCGATGGTTCTCGCGCCGTTCGTCACCATGAGTTCCGGCGCCCCGTTCAACATCACGACCGGCGGACAGTTCGCCGGCGATGGCATCCTCAACCTGCGCCCGCAGTTCTCAAACGCTCCCTGCGGCACTGCCAATGTTTACTGCACGCCGTGGGGCGAATTCACGACCTTGACGGTTGCCGGAGGAAAGTACATTCCGGTGAACTATGGCCAGGGCCCGTCTAATTTCAGCGTCAACTTCCGTCTGAGCCGTACCTGGGGCTGGGGTGAGCGGAACACGGGCGGCAACCCGAACCAGTTTGGTGGCCCGGGCGGTCCCGGCGGCGGTGGCCCGCGTGGAGGCGGTGGACGCGGCGGCCCCGGCGGCGGCTTCGGCGGTTTCGGCGGCGGCATGCGCGGCATGGGCGGCATGGGCAACGTCGGAGGCACCGGCAAGAAATACAACCTGACCGCCACCATCTCGGCCCGCAACGCGTTCAATCACGTCAACTTCGGGCCGCCAAACGGCGCTCTGATCTCCCCCTTTTTCGGTGAATCCACCACGCTCGCCGGCGGCGGCGGTCCCGGGGGCGGTTTCGGCGGCAATGGCGGGGCCGCGGGCAATCGCCGCATCGAACTCCAGTTGCGCTTTACGTTCTGATCCTGGTCGCCTCCAGCGGCGCCGGGTTCCCATGGCATGCTACTTTGTGCCCATGGAACTCGGCGCCGTTTGCGTTTTGAATCTCCGCTACATGCAGTGGGCCGATGCCCGCATCCTCGCGTCGGCGTCGCAGCTCTCGCACGATCAGGCCCTCGCCGAACGCGGCAGTTCTTTCGGCGGTATTCTCGGCACCCTCGAACACATCTATAAAGCCGAGCGTGTCTGGCTCACCCGTCTCACCACCGATCCAGCGGCGAAGATTGTCGCCATCGACGGTCCCGC
>DAIDJK010000296.1 GCA_027450225.1 Bryobacterales bacterium
TCCGCTGGTGAACGTGTTCGCGCTCGGCGTCTGCAAGGAGAACGAAATTTTCTACGCGCGCGCTTCCGGCATCGGCAATCCTGTGATTTACGTGGGCGCAAAGACCGGCCGCGACGGGATTCACGGCGCATCGATGGCGAGCGCCGAGTTCACCGAAGAATCGAAACAGAAGCGGCCGAATGTTCAGGTGGGCGACCCGTTTCTGGAAAAGCTGCTGCTCGAAGCCTGCCTTGAAGCGATGAAAACCGGCGCGATCGTCGCCATCCAGGATATGGGCGCGGCGGGGCTCACCTCGTCTTCGTGCGAGATGGGCAGCCGGGGCGGCGTCGGCATCGATATCGATCTCGACAAGGTGCCGCAGCGCGAGCACGGCATGTCGGCCTACGAGATGCTGCTCTCGGAATCGCAGGAGCGCATGCTGCTGGTAGCGGAAAAGGGCCGCGAAGAAGAAGTTTTCCGCGTGTTCCGCAAGTGGGGACTCGATGCGGTCTCGATCGGCGTGGTCACGCCTGATGGCAAACTGCGCGTGCGGCATCTGGGCAACGTGGTCGCCGAAATTC
This sequence comes from Bryobacterales bacterium, assembly GCA_027450225.1. Classification (GTDB taxonomy): domain Bacteria; phylum Acidobacteriota; class Terriglobia; order Bryobacterales; family Bryobacteraceae; genus BOG-234. The sequence goes on from DAIDJK010000296.1 coordinate 561, forward strand.
CCAACGATGCGCTGGCCGATGAAGCCCCGAAATACGACCGCCCGCACGGCGTTGCGCCATACCGGAAGGCTCCGCTCGATGCGCCTGCGCCGCTTCCCCGCTCCGGCGACGTTGCGGCGGATCTCCTGAAGCTCATCGCATCGCCCGACATCTGCTCGAAGCGCTGGATCTGGCAGCAATACGATTACATGGTGCGGACGAACACAATCGCCGGGCCGGGCTCGGATGCCGCCATCGTTCGCGTGAAGGAAACCGACCAGTCGATTGCGATGTCGCTCGACGGCAATGGCCGGTATTGCTATCTCGATCCGCGCGAAGGCGCGAAGCTGGCCGTCGCGGAAGCGTGCCGGAACCTGGCGACCAGCGGCGCCCTGCCCATCGCGGCGACCAATAACCTCAACTTCGGCAATCCGGAACGGCCGGAGATCATGGCGCAGCTGGTGGAGGCCATCGAAGGCATGGCGGAAGCCTGTTCGTTCTTCGAAACGCCCATCACGGGCGGCAACGTGAGCCTCTACAACGAAACGCTGGGCGAAGCGATCTATCCCACGCCGGTGCTCGGCGTCATCGGGCTGCTAAAGACGGCGAAGCCGATTCCGTCCACCTTTGCGAGCGAAGGCGCGAGCGTGGTCCTGCTGGGCGGTTTCGGCATGACGGACGAAACCCGTTTCGGGTCGAGCCAGTACGCGAAAACCATCCTCAGCCAGCTCTGGGGACTGCCGCCGGCGCTCGATATGCGCTACGAGAAGGCCGTGCATGACGCGATGCGCGAGATCGCGGCCGAAGGGCTGGCCGAATCGGCGCACGATCTGAGCGATGGCGGGCTCGCGGTGGCGCTGGCCGAGTGCTCGCTCGATTCGACCGGCGCGAAGCTGGAAGTTCCGCTGCCCGGAGAGTCCGAGATCGCGCCCGAAATCGCCCTTTTCGGCGAATCGCCTTCACGCATTCTCGTTTCCACCCGCAACCCCGAACGGGTGCGCGAAATCGCCACGCGATACAGCGTTCTTTGCCCCGTGATCGGCGTTACAATGAAGGAGCGGTTACAGATTGGAGACGGCCGGACCATGTGGATCGATATTCTGACCTCCGATCTGAAGCAGTCGTTCGAACAGACCCTCCCCCATCTACTCCGAAACCAAACCCCTGATGCTGGATAAATTCCACGAGGAATGCGGTGTCGTTGCCATCTACGGCCATCCGGAAGCTTCGAAGCTCGCTTATCTGAGCCTGTACGCGTTGCAGCATCGCGGGCAGGAGAGCGCGGGCATCTCATCGAGCGATGGCGCGCTGATCTCGACGCACAAGGCCATGGGCCATGTGCATGACATCTTCACCAACGAGGTTCTGAAGAAACTTCCCGGCGCGCTCGCCATCGGTCACACCAGGTATTCGACGGCGGGCGACACGGTGGAGCGCAACGCGCAGCCGTTTTCGGTGCACTGCAACAAGGGCCGCATCGCGGTGGCGCACAACGGCAACATTACCAACGCCGCCGAACTGCGGGCGCATCTCGAATCGCGCGGTTCGATCTTTCAGGCGTCGAGCGACACCGAAGTGATTCTGCATCTGGTGGCGCACTCGCGCGAGCGCACCATGGCAGGCGCATTGCGCGATGCGCTGCTGCAGCTCGATGGCGCGTTTTCGCTGGTATTTCTCGCCGAAGACCGCGTCATCGTGGCGCGGGATCCATGGGGATTCCGGCCGCTGGCCATGGGGCAGCTCGAAATGAGCGGCGGCAGGCCGTCCTATGTTTTCGCTTCGGAAACGTGCGCGTTCGATTTGCTGAACGCGGTTTATCTGAACGACGTGCAGCCGGGCGAAATGGTGATCGTGGGGCCGGAAGGCGTCACGCGCGAGCGCTATGCGCCGGAGAAGCCGCGGGCGCAGTGCGTCTTCGAGCATGTCTATTTCTCGCGCCCGGATTCCATCGTCTTCGGACGTTCCGTGCAGGAATCGCGCGAGCAGATGGGAAAACTGCTGGCCCGGCAGGCGCCGGCGCCGGCGGATATCGTGGTGCCGGTGCCGGATTCCGGCAACGCCGCCGCCCTCGGCTATTCGGAAGAATCGGGGCTGCCGTATCGCCAGGCGCTCATTCGCAATCATTACGTCGGCCGCACGTTCATCGAGCCTTCGCAGGCGATTCGCGATTTCGGCGTCAAGCTGAAACTGAATCCGGTGCGCAGTCTGCTCGAAGGCAGGAGCGTGATACTGGTGGACGATTCGATTGTCCGCGGTACCACCAGCCGCAAGATCGTCCGCATGGTTCGCCAGGCGGGCGCGCGTGAAGTGCACATGCGGATTTCCTGCCCGCCTACGGTTTCGCCCTGTTTCTATGGCGTGGATACGCCGAACAAGAGCGAACTGATCGCGGCCAACAGCACCACCGAAGAGATCCGCCGCTTCATCGAAGCCGATTCGCTCTCGTATCTGTCGCTGGACAATCTGAGCCGCTCGGTGGCCGACGATCGCGGCGAATACTGTTACGCCTGCTACACGGGCGATTACCCGACCGATTTCATCAGCATCGAGCAACTGGTTCGCGCGGGCAAGAAAGCCGGCTGCTGAGCCGCTTCGGCAGTTCCGAATAAGGCAGGCGAGGCGCCTCGCCGGACAATGTGGATCTGATGGCGGCCCTGATTTGTCCTGAGCCTGCGCGCCTATCGCTCGATGTTACAGCCGGTCGAGCAACGCCGCGAATTCATTCAAATCTCCCGGATTGGGCACAATCGGCTGCGCCACCCGCTGGTTCTGCAATTTTGCAAGAATATCGCGTGGGAAGAAATCGGTGCCGGGCGAGCGATCCACAATCTGTTCCCAGACCGGAATGGCTAACGACGCCTTGTCATCCAGAATGAGCGCGTAGCCGAGAGCGAGCAGACGGATATTCGCCGCGCCGCTGCCGCTGAGCATGCGGTCGGCGCGCGCCTGCCATTCCTTTTCCGAAGCGCTGGGCAGCACACAAAATGCAGCGAGAAATGCGGGAATGGATTTCGGCGGCCCGGCAAGCGCGGCGTCTTTCGCGGCCGCCGGACGATCGCCCGCCAGCAGGTCCCAGATGGCGAGCTGCGAATAAGCGAACGGCTGGGTCTGCGGCGGCAACTTCGAAGCCTGGGACCGCAGCATGGCGCTGGCGTCCGCGCCGCGGCCCGTGCGATAAAGCCAGTCGGCGACGAAGAGCGGCGTGGTGGGGTCGTGGGCTTTGTCGCGGGTGAAACGGAACTGGCTGAACAGGTCTTCGGCCCCGGATTTATCACCCGCGTAATACTTCGCCCAGGCGGCTTTATAAAGGTCGCCGTGGTTGAGAAATTCCGGGTTTTTCGTATTGGCGGCAAGATAACTGGCGGCGGCCTCTTTGAATTTTTTGAAAAGGAAATGCACGTCGCCGGTGGAATCAAGCGGATTGGCGCTGGCCGGATTCAGGCGCTGGTATTCCTTGATAGCGGCGAGCGCGCCCGGATAATCGCCGGTATAGGCGCGCGAATAGCCGAGAAGATTCCAGGCGTTGGCGTCGTTGGGAAGAACGGCGGCCAGCTTGTTCCAGGACGTTGCCGCATCGGCGAACTCGCCGACTTCCATCTGCGCTTCGGCCACGGTCTGGAGCAGCGCCGTGTCGCCGGGCGAGAGGTCGGAAAGCCGGTGCAGCGCATCGACGCGGGCGTGGCGATCGTTATTGAGCGACGCGTTGACGACGTCGATCGCGGCCTGATCGTAGCCATCGAGGTGGTAACGGCCGGCGCGCGCAATGGCCTGTTTGGCGGCGTCGCGGTCGCCACGTCCCGCGTCGCGGTCGATGAGCGCAGCCCAGGCGGGGCCGAAATTCGGATCGGCGGCCACGGCCTGTTCGAGATCCGCGTCGGATTCCGATTCGACGCCCGCGGCGTAGAGACGAAGCGCGTCGGCGTTGGTGGTGAGATACGGCTGGGCGGACGGCGAGAGCTGTTTGGCAATCCCGTTCATGGCGGCAAGCGGGGTAGCGCTTTCGACCGAAACCGAGCGGATCGTCTTGTGGCTTGCGAGATCGCGCTCATAGGCGGCGATGCGGAATTGCGAACCGGTCTTTTCGATATAGCCGGAAATGATGCGCGTGGCCCCGGCGGCGCGCGCGGCCTGATTTTCGGCCGAGATGCCGGGAGCCGGGACGGGATCGGGACCTAGCGAGGCGGCGGAGCGCCCGAGCGCGGCCTGATGGAGTACGGGACCGCTCAGCGCGCCGGCGAGAGAGCGGGCGAGAACGGCGCTGGCGGCGCGCGCAGTCCATTCGAGCGCAGGATCGCCGGTAAGGTTTTCGAAACGGAGAACGGCGAACCGGGGCGGCGGCCCGGAAACCTGTTTCGTACAGCCGCCGAGCGCAAACAGCAGAACGGCGGCGCTAGAGAATCTTCGGCTGGAGCGCGAGAAGTTCCTTGAATTCGTCGGTGTCGCGGATAGCGGCGAACTCAGGCGCTTCGCGAAGTTTGGATTTGTCCTTGAAACCTTCTTCAAGACTCTTGCGGAGATAGCGGAAGGCGAGTTCATTTTTTCCGGCGTGGGCGTACATGCGCGCCAACTCGAAATGATACCGGGCCCGATCCGCTACTGTGCGGTCCTGCATCTCGGCCCCGGTGGTGCCGTGGCGCTCGAAGACCAGCGGATCGAGTTCGAGGGCGTGTTCATAGGCTTTCGTCATGTCGACGAACTTGCCGCGCGAATAATAGCCCGTTCCGAGGTTGCTCCAGAACGAGGCAACGTCCGGGTCGAGGCGGATGGCCTTGCGATAGCGCGAGATGGCCCCGCGATAATTCCTGCGTGCGTAATAGATGGTGCCGAGATTGTTGACCGCATCGGCGAATTTATGGTCCGCCCGGATGGAACGCTCGTAGCTTTTTTTGGCGGCGTTCAGGTCGCCGAGCTGGTGCCAGGCGATGCCGATCTTGTTCAGCAGCACAGCGGAGTTCTTCGGACCCTCCTGATAGGCCTCGATGGCCTCGCGGAACATTTTGCGCGCCATGAAGACGTCCCCGCGGACCTCCGGCGAAAGTTGCGGAGCCGGCGAGACGGGGGCAGGCGGGGTGCTGGCTGAAGGGCTGAAGTTACGGGCGATTGTGGGCGCCTGGGCGCACAACGGCGCGAGGCAGAAAACGGATGCGAAAAGAGTAGAACAGATGATGCGAACGGAAACCATTCCGGCCTCCAGGTGATCCTATTTGACCATATTTTTGCCCTGGCGATGAGGCCCCGCCGCATCGCGGGTATCCGGCGTCATTTCCGATACCAGACGCATACCACCGATGGATGCGGTGGCGCCGGATTTCCGGTATCCATAAATCAGAAACGAGGGCGCGGATGCGGCTTTCTGATGGAAACCTTCGAGGACGAACCGTGATTGCCGCAGACGGGCAGGCGATCGGGGAGGTCGCTGCTCTCCGGATCGAGACCGACGCATGGCGCGTGGAATCGCTTCAGATCAAGCTGCGCAAGGAGGTTGCCGACCAGTTCGGCGCTGCCCGGGGAATCTTCCATGCCGGCACTCTCGAACTGCCCGTGGGGATGGTCCAGTCAGTTGGAGACGCCATCGTGCTGTCGGTCGCGGCGCCGGAATTGCGCAAGCTTCTGCCGAATGGTTGATACGCCGCCCGCGGCCTTCTGGTGTGCGGTGGCGATCAGCCTATCAGCGACAGGCGACGCGTCTTCGGCCTGCCGCCGCCTCATTTGAAGACGTCTTTCAATCGTCCAAAGAAACCCTTCTTCTTCTGGGGAGGCGGCTGAGTTTGCGGCTGCGGAGGATAGGGCGCGTTTGCCGGCGGAGTGCTGGATGTTACCGATGGCGCGGGCAGATCGGCGCGGCGCGCAGGAGGAGTATACGGGGTGGGCGCAGGGCCGTGCGGCTGGCCGTTCTGGGGATTGTTCGTCGGCATGTCCCAGCCAGAGACGGTGGTCTGATCGCCGCGGCCGCCATGCAGGGAGCAGAGGCCCACCGGTTCGGTTCCCGCGATGAACACTTCCTCTTTCTGTTCCGGACACTGCGGCGCGGCGGGCATGCCGGATTGCGGATCGATGGTGACGCTGACGACGCCATCGGGCGCCTCGAAGGGCTTCACATCCGAATAGGGGCGCATGGTGACGGCTCGCTTCATGAACTCGGTCCAGACGGGCAGAGCGGAATGCGCGCCCTCGATATCGAGTTCGCGGTTGTCGTCGAAGCCAACCCAGACGATGCAGAGCAGATTCGAAGTGAAGCCGGCGAACCAGCCATCATGCGAAGTGCCGGTCTTGCCCGCGGCGGGCGCGGTGAAGCCGCGGGAGCGAACGCCGGCGGCGGTGCCGCTGCGCATGACTTCCTGGAGCAGGCTGACCATGAGGTAATTCACGCGGGGGTCCAGCACGGGCCGGGTTTCCGGCTGCTGATCGAGCAGCACGTGGCCGTTCGGCTGCTTGACGAGCGAGACGAATGTCGGCTGTACATGAACGCCCTTGTTGGCAAAGACCGTGTAAGCGCCGGCCATTTCGAGCGGCGTGGCGTCATAGGAACCGATGGCCATGGCGGGCGTGGCCTTCACGTCTTCGCTGATGCCGGCGCGATGCGCGAGGTTAACCACCTTGTCGTATCCCACCGTTTCGGCGACTTTGATGGTGGCGACGTTCAGGGATTTCGCGATGGCGGTGCGGAGCGTGACCGGCCCATAAAACTGGTGTTCGAAGTTGTGCGGCTCATAGGGCTGGCCGTCGAACATGAACGTGGTGGGCTCATCGACCACGATGGACGCGGGCGTGAGGATGGTGGGTCCGCCGACCACGGCGGTGTTGAGCGCCGCGGCGTAAACGAACGCCTTGAAGATGGAGCCGGGCTGGCGTTCGGCGAGCACGCGGTTCAACTGGCTGGTTCCGTAATTGCGGCCGCCCACGAGAGCCCTGATCTCGCCTGTGTGGGGATCGAGCGCGATGAGCGCGCATTGCGGCGCGACAAAAGGCGCATTGCGGAAACGCTTCTGCCTGCGGACGATGTCGTCCACCTGCTTCATGCCGATGGCGACGGCTTCGTTGGCGGCCTTCTGAAGATTCAGATCGATGGTGGTGTAGATCTTGGCCGAATGAGCCTGAAAGTCGTAACCGGGGAAACGCTTCTCGAGATCGTCGTTGACGAGATCGACAAAGTAGGGAGCTTCTTTGGATTCGGCGGGGCCGGTGACCAGCTGCAGCGGCGTTTCCTCGGCGACGCCGTCTTCGCGATCCGTGATGAAGCCGTTCTGCCGCATGAGCGAGAGGATGTAATTGCGGCGCTCGGTGACGCGGTCCGGATGGCGATAAGGGTTGTAATAACTGGCGCCGCGCACAATGCCGGCGAGCGTGGCGGCTTCCGGCAGCGTGACGGAGTGAAGATCCTTGCCGAAAAAGGTTTGCGCGGCCTCGCCGAAACCGCGGATGGTGAAGCTGCCCCGATTGCCGAAATCAACCTGATTGCAGTACATCTCGAAGATCTGCTGCTTGGTCAGCTTCTGTTCGAGCTGGAAGGTGATCATCATTTCGGCGAGCTTGCGCCGCCAGTTGCGCGCGGGCGTGAGGAACATGTTGCGCGCCAGCTGCATGGTGAGGGTGGAAGCGCCCTGCTCGTTGCGGCCGTGGCGGAGATCGACGTAAGCGGAACGGACGATGCCGACGGGATCGAAGCCGGGGTGCTGGAAGAAACGCTTGTCTTCGGCGGAGAGAATCGCCTCCCGGAGAACGACAGGAATATCTTCGTAGCGGACGAGACGCTGCTTGGCGCGATTGCGATCGTAGAGATTGGTGACGAGCTGGGGCTCGAGTTCGTAAAGGGGCCGCTCGGTGTTGTCGCTCAGCGAAACGATGCGGACGATTTTTCCGGCGGCGATGCGGACGGCGGCGGGCTCCTGATCGAAATAGGACTCGGGACCGGGGAAGATGTCGATCGAATCCGGCCGGATGGTGTAGGAACCGATGGAATCGTTTCGATTTTCGCTGTAACCGGCGCGGCGGAGTTCGGCGGCGATGTCGCTGGGCGTCATGGCATCGCCCACGCCGATGGTTCGGGGCGATGCGTAGATGCGCGACGTGGCGGTATACGGGCCACCGCGCAGGCGCGCGTCGATCAGCTTCGAATACTGCTTATAAAAGTAAATGAAAGCGCCGCAACCGGTAAGCAGGCTGACCGCCGCCAGGACGAGCAGGATTTTGCCGGCGGGATGGAGGAAGAAACGGACCAGCCGCGCGTTCTTCGGGACGCGAACTTTGCGTTCTTTCTTCTTTCCCTTGTCGGGAGGCGCTTCTGCGGCCTTCATATACGTTAATTCTAAGGACGTACCAGAGCCGGCGATCGGCTCGCTTAAAACCGGGCCGGCGACCGGCCCGCGGAATCTGCCCTACCGGCTGGAGGCCTCGGGGCGAAAGTGCAGGCTGACGGTATACAAACCGAGGTCAACCTGAATTTTATAGAAAGTCCGGAGCGTGGTGACGCCGTTCTGGCGCGTGATGTGAATATCGTTGCCGATGACGGGCAGATTCAGTGCTTTGGCGCGCGTGATGAGTTCGTTGCGAAGCTGGTCCTCGGTTTCCGTCCGGGCGTTGCTGCGAAGCGTATCGGCCAGATACCGGTCGAGTTCGTAGTTGCGGTAATACACGGGCGCAAGCAGGCTCAGGTCCGCCGCAAGACCGAGAAAAACGGCGATGCCGGCGAGCAGCCGCCACCAGGGGAGCCTGCCGCTGTTCGGGGCGATGGTCAAAAGTCGCGGTCCGATTCCTTGCCGGCGAACAGTTCCGCCCAGATGTCGCCGTTTTCGGTCCACTCGGGCGTCGTGGTTCCGGAAATCTGGACCTCATCGACGTTCAGGGTGCCGTGGCCATAGGGGCAAATGTACTCGATACGCGGGCGGCCGAGTTGGAGCATGTAGCCCCACGAACCGGTTTCGACCGGCATGCGGAGCTTGCGCAGGCAGGTGCGGCAGCGATAGCGCTGATCCCAGATGGCGAGATAGAAGAGGCCATAGGAAAAGAGGAACCAGACTCCGGCGAGCGTGGTGTAAGCGAGATCGTATCCAAACTGATACCAGCTCAGGTGAAACAGCTTTGTTTCCGGCGCCCAGTAAAGATTGAGGAACCACAGGGCGAATCCGGAACCGACCGCAGCGCCAACCAGCTTCAGGAGCAGAAAGCCCCAGTACTTGATATGCCGTTTGAGCTCCGCCATTGTTGCCTTCCCGTACCTTCAGAAGCGCAAACCAGAGGCCGAGAAGGCCCCCCACCCGCGCATCCTGTCTTGAATATAGTACGGGTGAACGGGGACGGCGCGACATTTGAACCGAACTGGAGCGCTTTATCCCGGCTTCGGATGGCCGCTATGTAGTTGTAAGGATTCGGCCCAACGGCTGCGTTGGGTTCGATTTTTCGTTTTCCGAAAGGAACGCCAAAGCGGCGTGATCGCGGAATCGAAATTCAGGGCGGCCCCGCCAGCCCGGCCGAACGGATTGGCTTCGTTTCGCAATTTTCCTGCGAGCAGGGCGGTCGGCTTGCTGGAACCAGCGCGATCAGCTGCGGGGCAGCATCGGCTTGCCTTCATGCGCGACCAGAAGGTCATGCATGTCGTTGGCGTGCTCTTCCTCATTCAGAAGAATCCCTTCGAGCATGACGCGAGTGGCCGGATCGCGGTCCCCGAAGTAACGAATCAGTTCACGGTAGTGCTCGCAGGCGATGCGTTCGGCTATGAGATTCTCCCTGATCATTTCGATCAGGTTCTTTCCGATGGCGTACTGCGACGCCGACCGGGTGAGCAAGCCTTCGGGATTGAAATCCGGATCGCCGCCGAGCTGATTGATGCGCTCGGCCACGGCTCTCATGTGTTTGCGTTCTTCGCCGGCGTGCTCGTCGAATTCCTCCCGCACGCTGTCGCTGGCAATGCCTGTGGCGGCGACCGCGTTCTGAGTGTAGCGCAGCACGCAAACGATCTCGGTGGCGAGAACGGCCTGGAGAATGTCGATGGTTTTCTTCAGATCCGCCCCGTAATTGGGGGTGATGGCGCCGTCTTCGATATTCTTGCGCGCGCGCTGGCGCAACTCTTTCACATCCGTCAAAAACGGCTGCTCGCTCGTGCTCATGACTGCCATTGTGGAGGAACGCCGGACCACGCACGCAGGGGCAGTGTTATGTTGTGTACCGAATGTCCAGCAGCATTGTTCGAATGACGGTATTGGGCGCCCTGATCAGCGCGCCGATCGTATTTGCGCAGCCGCCGAAGGCCGCGGCTCCGGCCCCGAAAAAACCGGATTATCCTTCGTCACTGGTGGAAAAGGGCAGCACTCTTTTCGTGGCGAACTGCGCGTTCTGCCACGGGCGGGATGCGGGGGGCGGCGAAGACGGACCCGACCTGACGCGCTCGAAGCTGGTGTCTGAAGACGTGGGCGGAGACAAGATCGGGCCGGTGGTGAAGAATGGCCGGCCGCAAAACGGCATGCCGGCGTTCGGGTCGCTGAGCAGCGACGACATTAGCGCGATTGACGCCTTTATCCATACCGAGAAGTACATGGCGGATTCGTCGAACGGGAAGCGGCGCGGGGTGGATCCTGAAGATCTGCAGACGGGGAACGTGGCGGCCGGGAAAGCCTATTTCGAGGGAACGGGCGGTTGCGCCGGGTGCCATTCCCCGACGGGCGATCTGAAGGGCATCGCGACGAAGCTGGTGGGGCTGCGGCTCGAAGAACGGCTGCTCTATCCCCGGGGCGCGAAGGCGAAGGCGACGATCACGACCAGATCCGGCGAGACGGTGACCGGCGAAGTGGCGTATCACGACGAGTTCACGATTTCCGTGCGGGATGCGAACGGCAAGTACCACGGCTTCCGAACGGCCGATGTGACGTACAAGCTGGATAATCCGGCCGAAGCGCATGCGCAGCTTCTGGCGAAGTACACGGACAAGGACATCCACGATCTGATGGCTTACCTGCAGACGCTGAAATAACCGAGGCCAGCTCCCAATGAAGAAACTTTTCCTTACACTGACCGCTGCCGCTTTGACCGCGGCCGCTCCGATGATGATGGCCCAGCAGTTGACGCAGGAGATGCTGTCGAATCCTCCGGCGGACACCTGGCCCGGCTACCACGGCGATTACTCCGGCCAGCGGCACACGCCGCTCAAGCAGATTACGCAGGACAACGTGGACAAGCTGGCGCTGCAGTGGGCGTTCCAGACGAACCAGACGAACACCATCAAGTGCACGCCGCTGCTGGTGAACGGCGTTTTGTACATCACAGTGCCGGACAACGTGTGGGCCGTGGATGCGCGCTCGGGCCACATGCTGTGGCACTACACGTATCCGCCGAACAAGGGATTTCACATCGGGCACCGCGGCGTGGCGATGTGGGGCGACTGGCTTTATTACCTGACGCCCGATGCGCATCTCATCTGCCTGAACTCGAAAGACGGCTCCGTGCGCTGGAACGTGGTGGTGGCGGATTCCCAGAAAGGCTACTGGAGCACGATGTTCCCGATGGTGATTCGCAATCACGTGATTGTGGGCGTTTCGGGCGATTTCGACAACCTGACCGGATTCCTGAAATCGATTGATCCGGAGACCGGCAAGACGCAATGGCGCTGGGATTCGACTCCGCCGGCCGGTACGCCGAACGCGACCACCGGCGGCATGACGTGGATGACGGGCACCTACGATCCGAACCTGAACATGTTGTATTGGGGTACCGGCAACCCGACGCCGGTGCTGAACGGGAAGGTGCGGCCCGGAGACAATCCGCACACGTGCAGCATTGTGGCGCTGAACCCGGATACCGGAAAGATGATCTGGTCATTCCAGCCCTCCCCGCACGACACGCACGACTGGGACGCGGTGGAGATTCCGGTGCTGGTGGACGCCGATTTCCATGGCTCGCCGCGCAAGATGCTGATGCAGACATCGCGCAACGGCTATTTCTTCGTGCTCGACCGGACGAACGGCAAGAGCCTGCTGACGGTTCCGTTCGGGCCGGTGAACTGGTCGAAGGGCGTGGATGCGGAAGGCCGCCCGATTCCGAATCCGGACAAGGAGCCGGCGCGCGACGGACGGCTGATCGCGCCGGATGAAGGCGGGCTGACGAATTATCGTTCCCCGAGCTTCGATCCGAAGACGGGATTGTTCATCGTGGACGCTCATCCGAGCTATGGAATCTACTTTTTCAAGCCGGAAGACGGCGCGTTCGGATGGGCCGGCGCGGATTACGGGGTGTGGGGCAAGGGCGTGCTGGAGGCGATCGATTACCAGACCGGGAAGATTCGCTGGAGCCATGAACTGGGCCCGAACGGGTCCGGCGCGGGCGTGCTGACGACGGAGACCGGCGTGACGTTCAGCGGCGACGCGCAGGGGAACGTGATCGCGTTCCGGACGGAAGACGGCAAGACGATGTGGCACGCGGGCGAGGGCTCCAGCATGCAGAGTTCGCCGATCAGCTATGAGCTGGACGGCCGGCAGTATGTGGTGACCAGCGCGGGCGGCGTGATGTTCGCCTGGGCGCTGCCGGAATCGGTGAAGTAAGCGGGAGCGCGGCAGGCGCGGGACGGCGCAGCGGCGCATAATTGGAATGAGAGAGCAAAGATATGCCGGAATGGCTCGGATTCGCTCTGCTGCTGGCGGCGTATATCGTGATCGCCCGGTGGCTTCTGCCGCGCATGGGCGTTCCCACGTGAATGAGCGCGGGTTGCGCCGTGGAGCGGCGCGAGAAGGCGGAAAACGATCATGATCTTCAAGGTAAGAAGCACGCGCACGATCGATGAGGTGGAACGCGCGCTCGCCGAATCCGCTGCGCGGCACCGGTTCGGCATCGTTGCCAGCCATGATTTGAAGGACATGCTGGCGAAGAAGGGCGTCGATCTGGCAATGGAATGCCGGGTCTATGAGGTATGCAATCCGCTGCAGGCGAAGGCTGTGCTGGAGGCCGACGGCGCGGTTTCGACCGCTCTGCCGTGCCGCATCTCCGTGTATGGCGCGCCGGGAGAATATATGATCGCCACCATGCTGCCCACCGAGATGATGAAGGCGTTCGAAAGCCCGGGCATCCTTCCCGTGGCCGAACAGGTGGAGGACGTGATCACGCAGATGGTGAAGGATGCGGCGGGCGAGGGCCGGCAGGCCTGATTTGCTGGGGTTGGTGAGCCTGGAGCCACCCGCCGGGAGCGGGACGGCGAGAAGGTGTACGAGATGTACGCAACGCACGTCAGCGTGGACGATCCGCTGCCGGACAGCATGTTCGAACTGCCGAGCGGCGTGAAGATGCTGAAGAGGATGTGAGCGAAGCAATGCTGGAAGCCCTTGGGGGTGAAGAGGGTTGCAGGAGATTGTCCGCATTCACGGCCGTGGCGACCACACGCCGCTCTATTGCGCCGCGAACGGCTGTGCGGGAGAAACGGGTCCAGCAGTGGTTCGCGCGCTGGTGCGAGCTGGCGCCGACGTCAACTGGTGCGGCGGCGTAACGCGTACAGCGCTCCATATGGCTGCGCGGCGGGAACATGTGGAGATGGCGCGAGTGTTGCTCGATGGCGGCGCGGCAGTGAATGCGAAAGACCGCAAAGGCGACACGCCTCTTAAACGTGCGATCAACTGCCGGAAGCACGATGTCGCGGAGTTGCTGCTCCAACGCGGCGCCGGTCGTGGCGAAATCATTTCGTACCGGCAAGGCCGTACGGCTTAGACCGGCGTAATCGAGCCGAGCACCACCGCGCGCCGTGCTCCGGTGGCTGATGGCACGTTACCGGGTCTGCTCTTCCACGTTCGCCAGGCGAGAACGGCGAAGGCAATGGCTTCTTTGGCGTCGGGGTCGATGCCGAAATCGGCTGTGGTCCGGAGCATCGCGCGAGGCAGAAGCGCGGCGAGTTGCCCCATCAGTTGCGGGTTGTGAACTCCGCCGCCGGACGCGATGATCTCCTGCGCGCCTTTGGCGAAACGGGTTACCCCGATGGCGATGGCTGCGGCGGTGAACGCGGTTGCCGTTGCGATCAGGTCTTCCAATGAATCGCCGGTGGCGAGCAGCCGCTCGATGAAGCCGTGACCGTATTGTTCGCGGCCTGCGCTTTTGGGCGGCGGCGATTCGAACCAGGGATCGGCCAGCAGCGAATCGAGAAGATCCCGGTTGACGCGCCCGCGCGCGGCGATTTTGCCATTGCGGTCGAAGCGCAGCTTGCCGCCGGTCATCCGCTCCACCAGCTGATCGATCGCCATGTTGCCCGGGCCGGTATCGAACGCGATCACGCGCCCGCCGAACAGCACCGTGACGTTGGCGATGCCGCCGATGTTGAGCGCCACGCGCTTCACTTTCCGGCTCGAGAGCAGCAGTTCATCGAGGAAAGGGACGAGCGGCGCGCCCTGGCCGCCTGCCGCCATGTCGCGCGGCCGGAAATTCGAGACGACCGGCGCGCCCAGACGCTCCGCGATGATTGCGGGTTCGCCGATCTGCAGCGTGTTCGGGGTTGGACCCGAGCCTTCGTGATAGATGGTCTGGCCATGGCAGCCGATCAGTTCCAGCGACTTCAGCGGAACCTTCGCCGACTTGCAGAGCGCAAGGACGGCGGCGGCATAGCGCTCGGCCAGTTCGAAGTTCAGGCGCGAGATGTCGCGCGTTTCGCAGCGCGCGTTGGAGACGCCGAGAATGCGTGCGCGAAGTTCCTTCGGATAGGGCGTGGTGGAGTACGCGAGCGT
>DAIDJK010000297.1 GCA_027450225.1 Bryobacterales bacterium
ATGTGTCCGGCGATCGGCGAAGAGATGATGTTGTCCTGCACATGCTGCTTCGCCAGTTCGACGTTGGCCTGCGTCTCGCGCAGACGCGCCTGAGCCGCCGCGATGTCGTTCCGGCTCACCAGAGACGACCGGCGCTGCTCGAGTCCGCGAATCTGCACGTCAAGATCCGTGACCGCCTGCCGCGCCTGCTGTACTTCATAGGGCGTCGCTGCGTTCTGCTTTTCGAGGCGCTCGAGCGCCTCCAGATTTTTCTCCGCCTGGTCGCGCGTCGTCTGCAGGCGCGCGACGGAAGCATTCAGATCCGCGATATCCGAACTGCGTCCGCCTGACATATAGCTTTGAAGGTCGGCGCGGGCCTGCGCTTCGCGCGCTTCGGCGGCGGCGAGGTCCTGATTCACGCCCGGCTGGCTCAGTTCGGCGAGTACTTCGCCCTCGTGTACCGTATCCCCGTTGTGCACCAGAACGCGTTTCACGATTCCGGGCTCCTGCACCCGGACGTCCACGTATTCGATCGGCTCGACTTTGCCGTTGGTCGAGAGCGTATTCGAAATCGTCTGCCGCACCGCTTTGGTGAAAGGCACCTTCGGCAACTCGGTCTTCCGCGCGAAGACCCAGATGAGGAGCGCGCCCACGGGGAGCAGCAGGAACAGCGCGATTTTTTTCAATGAACGGCCGGTCAATGAGCCGCGGGCTCCTCGTTTGGCAGGATCACGACCTTCCCGCCGGCCCATGCCCGCGCCGTCTGCAGCGCTTCATCGGCCTGCGCGAGCGGGAAGCGGTGCGTGATGCCGCGGGCGAACTGATCGCGCAGGGCCGTGTTCTGTTCGAGCAGACGGATGGCGCGATCCACATGCCGCGGTTCAAATCCCCAGGATCCGATCATGCGCAGCTGCTTGCGCGTAATCGTATGTGGATTGAAAGAAATGTTCCCCGCATCGGCATACTGGCCGAGCACCAGGTACTGGCCGCCATCGCGGCAGAGCGGCACGCCTTCGTTCACCGCATCCGGATAGCCTACGCACTCCACCACCTGATCCGCGCCGTACGGACCAACTACGGCGAGCACCGCTTCCCGGCGCTGCTCGAGGGTTTTCAGTTCCGCGATATCCACCACGGCGTCCGCGCCGAAACTCTTTGCCAGATGGAGGCGATGTTTCGGGCCGCCGATCGCGACAATCCGCGCCGCCCCGGCCACTCTCGCCACCGCGATGGCCGCCAGCCCCACCGGACCGGTCCCCTGTACCACCACGTTGTCCCCCCAGGAAAGCGGAGCACGATCGAAACCGTGAATCGCCGTGGTCAATGCGCAACCGGCGCCGATCAGAGCCTCGCTCGGTACGGAATCCGGCAGGCGGAAGAGGGCGGTTCCGGCGCGCAGCAGAATCTTCTGGGCGTATCCACCGCGCAGGTGCGGCGGATCCGACGCGCAATAGGAGATTCCGTAGGCCTTGCGGGTGAGGCAGCGCGTAGGCTGGCCTTTGAGCCGGCAGTAATAACATTCGCCGCACGCGATGGAACTGGCCCAGGTAACGCGGTCACCCACCCGCAGAGGCTCGCCGCGCCAGTCACGTTCGAGTCCGGCGCCCAGCTTCTCGATTGTGCCGGCCGATTCGTGGCCCAGCACGTTCGGCAGCGGGATCGGCAACTGCCCCAGCCAAAGATGGACGTCCGTACCGCAAATCCCGGCGACGTCAACCTTCACCAGCGCCTCGCCCGCGCCCGGATTTCCGGGATCGGGGAATGTGGTGAGCCGCAGAGGCTGTTCGAATTTTTCGAGAACGGCGGCGGAGACGGAGCTCATCGGTTTTTCCCCCGCGCGCAATAGTCGAACAGCAGTTGCCATTCGCTCAGCTGAACCTGCATGGCAATGCGGTCCTCTTTGGAGCCCGGCCACTGGCGCGCGGCCCCGCAATAATCGATGAACCGGAAGGGGTCCCAGATGAGGCCCGCATCGTAGCCGGCCGCGGTGGCCTCATCGCGCAGAGCCTTGAAGATGGGATGCTTGCCGGTACTGCGGAACCAGTATGCCGCGTTTGCCGGATCCGGTTCCTGGCGGTGCATGATGGCGTGCCAGTAACTGCCTTCCCGGCTGGGCAGATCCTGTGCGATATGGTGCGCCTCGTCGAGGCAGGAGAAGTAAATATACAGGCCGCTCATGGCGGCTTCCGGTTCCGGGGCGTCGGCAAACAGCTGCTTCGCGCTCAACGCGGAGAGGCGTTCGCGCGCTTCCTCGCAGGAAGGTCCGGCAGGCGCCAGCGGCATCGGCCGGTTCCCGCCACCATCCAGATTCAGAATGCGCTCGACTTCCGTTCCGTAATCGCCTGCTCGAATCAGCACTTCTCCTAACATATCCAACCTGCCGAGCCACCGGTATGACGGCCCTGCCTGGAGCGTGAAGTGCAATATTGTTTGACAGCAGATGGGAGAACGGAAAACGGCGCTGGTCCTTTCGGCTGGCGGGATGTTCGGCGCATATCAGGCAGGCGTGTTCAAGGTACTGGCGCGGGAGCATCCGCCGGATATCGTCATCGGCGTGTCTGTTGGCGCGCTGAACGGATGGGCCATCGCCGGCGGATGCAGCCCGGACCGGCTGGCCGAGCGCTGGCTCCAGCCCGAAGCCGGTGATGCCTTGAAGCTCTACCCGAACGCCGGGTGGCGAAATGGATGGTTCGACCCCGCGCCGCTCCGCATGCAGGCGGAGAGTCTCTACGGCCAGTTCCGGCCCATGATGCCATTTGCGCTTGTCGTCATCGAACTGCCCTGGTTTCGCACGCGCCTGGTTCGCGGCGCGGACGTTCGCCCGGAGCATCTTCACGCAACCTGCTCCATCCCGCTGTTTCTGCCTTCTGTCGAAATCAACGGCCGGCGCTATCTCGATGGCGGACTGTTCGACAAACTTCCGATCTGGGCGGCGGTCGATCTGGGGGCGACGGACATCATCGCGGTCGATTCGCTGCCGGACGTGGGGAAGTGGTGGCTGCGCGCGGGGACGCGCCTCGCCTCGCTGTTCCGGCCCGCGCGCCGTTGCCCGCCACAGGTGAACCTCACGCTGATTGCGCCATCCGAACCGCTCGGGGACGCCAACGCCGCCGTCTTCTGGAAGCGCGAAAACATCGAGCGCTGGATCGCGCTTGGGGCGCGGGATGCGGCGGCCGCGCTGCGCTCGGGCAGGCAAGCCGGGCCGGTTGTCCTTGCCCGTTGATTCAAAGACATTCCTTCCAGCCCGCGCCTTCTTCTAAAATGGGCTTCTATGCCCGTCTTCCGAATTCATCGGATGAAGGATGCTCCCCGGCAACAGTTTCGCTGGGCTCCGCACGTTTCCGGCGCCGCCACCGTGAAGTTGAAGGACTATGAGCCGGCAGGCGAGATCGAAGCGGAGAGCGAATACGCGGCGTGGGCGAGCCTGCGCCGGTCCGAGGCGCCGCTCGGCGTGGGAGACATTCTGGAACCGCTTACTCCCCAGGGCGAGCCGGCCGGCGCGCTGCGTATTTGCAAATATGTTGGATTCGAAGAGGCGAGATGGTTCGTTCCGGAACAGCCGGCGCCGGCCGCGGTGGCCGTTCCGGAGCCGGTTCCGCAACCCGCCTGAGGCATTAAGGAGGCCTTTCCATGCGCGCTCGTCTGGGCGATGACATCGACGATTATTGCGTCAAATGCAAACGGATCATGAATCACTCCGTGGTGTCGCTGATGGGAGACGAGCCGGCGAAGGTTCGCTGCCGGACCTGCCATCAGGATCACGATTACCGGCACGAGCAGCCGCCGCCGCCCAAAGTGGACCCCCGCAAAGCGGCGCTTTTCAATGAGGTGTTGAAAACCGTCGCCGGCGCTCAGCCGGCCGATGGCGAGGCGCCCGCCGAGGCCGACGAAAAACCAAAGGCGAAAAAGAAAGCCCGCGCGTGATGACGCTGTTCGTCACGGGGGGCGCCGGTTTCATCGGCTCCGAATTCATTCGCCGCGGCATTTCGAAGGCGCGCATCGTCAATTTCGACAAGCTGACGTACGCGGGGAATCCGGACAATCTCGCCAAGGTTGCCGGTCATCCGAACTATTCGCTCGTTGTCGGCGATATCTGCGATCCCGCGGCGGTTCTCGACGCGCTGCCTGAGGGCTGCGACGCCCTGGTCCATTTCGCGGCGGAATCGCACGTGGACCGGAGTATCCTCAGCGCCGAAGAGTTCGTGCGCACCAATGTGCTTGGCACGCAGGTGCTGCTCGACGCGGCGCGCCACAGGAAGGTGGCGCGGTTCCTGCATATCTCGACCGATGAAGTGGGCGGCGACCTTGCGCCCGACGGTTTTTTCCGGGAGGATTCGCCCGTCCGCCCCAGCAGCCCTTACGCGGCGAGCAAGGCGTCCGCCGAGCATTTCGTGCGCGCCGCCGCGCACACGTTCGGGCTGGATGTGGTGATCACCAGAACCAGCAACAACTACGGGCCGTATCAGTTTCCCGAGAAGCTGCTGCCGCTTGCCATCTCGAATGCGATGGAGAACCGGCCGATTCCGGTTTATGGCGATGGATTGCAGGTTCGGGACTGGGTGCACGTGACCGACAACGTACGCGCGCTCGAAGCCGCGCTTGCGAACGGCAAAGCGGGTGAGACGTATCACATCGGCGGCGGCCGGCCGATGCCGAACCTCGAAGTGCTTCGGCTGCTGCTGCGCGTGATGGAAAAGCCCGAATCGCTGCTGGCGAGCGTGACGGATCGCCTGGGGCACGATCGGCGCTACGCCGTCGATTTCACGAAGATTTCAAGCGAGCTGGGCTGGCGCCCCGAGATCCCGTTCGAGCGCGGACTGCGCGATACCGTCGAGTGGTATCAAAATAACGCCCCGTGGGTGAGCCGCTGCCGCAGCGGCGAGTACCGGGCTTATTATGAGCGGATGTACGCGGACCGAGAGTCCGCCGCGACACGAATCTGATGCGCCACGTTCTGGTAGTCGTTGCAATCGGTCTCCTCTCAATCGGTCTGGCGGGCTGCGGATCGTCTCCACAACCCGCGGCGAAGACGGAAGAAACCCCGCCGCCCGTGAAGGACGATACCGGCCTTCTTCCTCTTGCGGGACGCGCGAATGCGCGCGTGGTTCCGAACCATCTGCTCGGCATCAAAGCGCTGCCCGGCGGATCGATCGCGGATTACGAGAAAGACGGGAAGAAGTACCAGCTCTTCGTGATCGAAGGCGATTCGAACCAGAAGGCCGCCTTCATGGTGACGGACCTGCGGGACGCGCTGAAGAATCCCGAGTACATTGCCTACATGGGCGGCTACTTCGGCGATCTGAACGGCGCGCCGGTGTACGGATTCGCCAAGCTCCAGTACGTGGCCGGAGTGGTGGGGCTGCCCAAAGATGAAGCGGACCCGATCGCAAGACAACTCGCCGCGCGCCTCCAGTAAATCGACGGGCATGTTCCCGCGAGTGCTCGCGACTGTGCGGCGTATTCCGAAAGGCAAAGTAGCCACCTACGGCGATATCGCGAAGGCCAGCGGCTATCCCGGAGCTGCCCGCCAGGTTGTGTGGGCGCTGCGCACGGGAAGGGATGTTCCGTGGCATCGCGTTCTCGGCGCGGGCGGGCGCATCCTGCTCACCGGCGAACACGGTTTCGAGCAGCGTCTGCGGCTGCAGGCGGAAGGCGTGGAGATCACAGCGAATCGCGTGGATCTTGCCCGCTTCGGGCACGATTTCAGAACACGCGCTTCGCGCAGGCGCAGCTAGACTGAGATTTGGAAAATCGCGAGTTCGCGCGCATCCTCTACGAGACTGCCGATCTGATGGAGATCGCGGGCGAAGACGGCTTTCGCATCCGCAGTTACCGCAACGGCGCGTCGGCCATCGAAGGCTATCCCGAGCGCGTCGCCGATATCATTGCCAGCCCGGAACGCAAGGTAACCGACATTCCCGGCATAGGGAAAGGTCTTGCCGCGGTGCTAAAAGAAATCTCGGAGCGCGGCACGTTCGACAAGCGTGACGAACTGCTGCAGAAATTCCCCGCGGCGTCTCTCGAGTTTCTGAAGATTCAGGGGCTGGGACCGAAATCGATTGCGCTGCTGTTCGAGCACTTTCGGCTTCAAACCATGGACGAGCTCGAGCAGCTTTGCTGCGATCACAAACTGCGCGAACTGCCGCGCATGGGCGCGAAGCTCGAGGAAAAGGTTCTGCGCAGCATCCGCCAGCACAAGGAGCGCAGCGGCCGGTTCCTGCTCAGCTTCGCGGATAACGCGGCGCACGAACTGATCGAATCGCTTTCGGCTCTGGACGGCATCGAGACGATCCAGGCGGCCGGCAGTCTGCGGCGCGGGCGCGAAACCATCGGCGACGTCGATCTGCTGGTGACCGGCCCGAACGCCGCCGCCGCGCTCGACCGCATCGCCTCCAATCCCCGCGTCGATGAAGTTCTTGGGAGGGGCGTGAACAAGACCAGCGTGAAGATCGGCCGTGAAGGGCTGCAGGTGGATGTGCGCGCGCTTGAACACGCTACCTTCGGCGCCGCCATGCAGTATTTCACCGGCAGCCGGGAACACAACGTCGCTCTGCGCCAGCGCGCGATTCGCATGGGCTTCAAACTCAGCGAATACGGGTTATTTCGCGCCGAGGACGATGCACGCGTCGCGGGAGAAACGGAGGAAGGCGTCTACGCGGCGCTCGGCCTCGACTGGATTCCCCCGGAGCTGCGGGAAAACATCGGCGAAATCGAAATGGCGGAAAGCCACATGCTTCCGAAACTGGTGGAGCATGGCGACATCCGCGGCGATCTCCACATGCACACCACCGCCACCGACGGGCGGGCCACGCTCGAAGAGATGGCTGAAGCGGCTCGCGCAATGGGTTATGAGTACATTGCCATCACGGACCATTCGAAAGCGATGGCCATGTCGTTTGGGCTCGACGAGCAGCGCGTGGTGGAGTTTGCCCGCACCGTTCGCAGGATCAACGAATCGGGCCATCTGGGAATTCGCATCTTTGCCGGCATCGAGTGCGACATTCTAAAGAATGGCGCGATGGATCTGGCCGCGGACGCGCTCGCCGAACTCGATATCGTGATCGCCAGCATCCACAGCCACATGAATCTGGAGCCCGAGGCGATGACGGACCGGCTGCTGCGCG
>DAIDJK010000298.1 GCA_027450225.1 Bryobacterales bacterium
GGGGACGGTGAACCGGCTGCCGTGGAAGCTGGAAGCGCGGGGAGAGTTCGAGTATGTGGGGGCGAAACCGCTGGGCGACGGGTTTACCGGCGTTGCGGTGACGGAGTTACGAGGCGCGGTGGTGCGGCCGTTCCTGAAAGACCGCGTTGTGACGGGAGTGAATTTCCTGATTGCTTCCGGATATACGGGACAGACGACGGAGGTGCTGGCGCTGCCGGGCGAGAGTACCGAGTTCGAGCAGGTGGTGGGGGTAAGGCTGCCGTCCTATGCGACGGTTTCGATGACTTATAAGTTCCGGTAAGTTGTGCGCAGCCAGTCGAGCATGTGGCGAAGGGCCTGGCCGCGGTGGCTGACGTCGAATTTGCGCTCGCCTTCAATCTCGGCGAAGGTGCAGTCGAAGGGTGGATAGAAGAAGAGCGGGTCGTAGCCGAAACCGTTGGCGCCGCGGGGAACGTCGATGATGCGGCCTTCGACCGAACCGCGAAACGTCGCCACGGTCTGGCCTGCGCGGGCGAGCGCGATGACGCAGACGAAACGCGCGGCGCGGTTGTCTTCGTCGCGGACGCGTTCGAGAAGCAGGCGGTTATTGGCGGCGTCGGTCGCGTGCATGCCGGCATAGCGGGCGGAGCGGACGCCGGGGTCGCCGTTCAGGGCATCGACTTCGAGACCGGAATCGTCGGCGAAGAGAAGGCCGGGCGCGTGAAGGCTGTAGTATTCGGCCTTGAGACGCGCGTTGGCCTCGAAGGTGGCGCCGGTCTCTTCGGGCGCGGCGATGGATTTGAGATTCGCGAGCGGCTCGATATGGATGGCGAGCAGGTTGGCGGCAAGCTGAAATTCGCGGAGCTTGCCGGGATTGCCGGTGGCGCACCAGACCTTCACGCGCCTGCGAGGACCTCCTTCTGAAGCTGGAGAATATCGGCAATGCCGGCGCGGGCGAGCGTGCGCATGCGGTCCATGTCGGGGTCGTCGAAGGCGTTGTGTTCGGCGGTGGCCTGGAATTCGACGAATTTGCCCGAGTCCGTCATAACGACGTTGGCATCGACATCGGCCTGGGAATCCTCTTCATAGCAGAGATCGAGCAGCGCTTCGCCTTTGAGGATACCGACACTGACGGCGGCGACGGCGCCGGAGAGCGGGGTCTTCGAAATCATTTTGAAAGTGAGCATGCGCTTGACGGCGAGCGCGAGCGCGACGTAAGCGCCGGTGATGGAAGCGACGCGCGTGCCGCCATCGGCCTGGATGACGTCGCAATCGATGAGGATGGAGCGCTCGCCGAGCGCGGCGGTATCGACGATGGCGCGAAGCGAGCGGCCAATGAGGCGCTGGATTTCGTGGGTGCGTCCGCCGGCGCGGCCTTTGGTGACTTCGCGCGGCGAGCGGGTGGCGGTGGCGCGGGGGAGCATGGAGTATTCCGCGGTGACCCAGCCTTTGCCGCTGTTGCGGAGGAAGCCGGGCACGCTTTGTTCCACGCTGGCGGCGCAGAGCACCTGCGTGTTGCCGACCGTGATGAGGGCAGAGCCCTCGGCGGTCTTCAGATAATGGGGCGCGATTTCTATGTCGCGGAGTTGGTCGGGTTTTCTTCCGTCAGGACGCATTCGTTTTTCAACCGCGCACAACGGCCGCCCGAGTGGCGGCCTGTGCGCTCCTTTTCTAACCGCGCACAACGGCCGCCCAAGCGGCGGCCTGTGCGCTCCTTGCTTTTATAGCGGCGGCAGCGGGCGGGTGGGCCTGGATGAGTCTCATGACGTGTGGGTGATCGCGATGATCATCACAACCCCCACCAGAATGATCGCGGCGACTACGATCACAAGGCACGGTACGCCGGGACGCATCTGGGGCGTGGCGTCGGTCTTTTTGGGCCTCGCCGCTTTGTATCTGGCCATGAATTCAGAGCGAGAGCTGGGCCGCGGTTTCCGAGAAGAAGGCTTCCAGCTTCTCGATGGATTCGGGACTCAGGTCTTTCACCAGAATCGCATGCACGATGCGGCCCCTGCGCTCGAGCGCGAGTTTGGTGGCGAGGAACTGCGCCGTGTGGTAGTCGGGTTCGTAGCCGATGGCGGGCATGCGCGCCTGCTTGTCCGACAAAAGGACGATGGAGAAGCAGCGGCCGTGGCCGATCACCATCTCGTGATAGGAGTGGTTCATCGCCGGACCTTCATAGATATCGACCGGCATTTTGAGCGTGGAACGGAAGAGGCGCTGGCCGGCGCGGTCGAGAGCTTTGCGCATGAGTTTGCCGCCGGAAGAGTAGCGGAGATCGCCGAAGAAGGTGAGTTCGCCGTATTCGATTTTGTGCGCGTTCACGGCGTCGCGGATGGCGGCGGCGAGCTTTTTGGGAGTGGTGGATTTCGCCTGCGCGGCCATGTCCTTCCAGGCCGAAGTTTCACGGACGCCGCCGACGTCTTTGGCCTGCAGGGAGATTTCGCCGGCGATCGATTTATAGAGCTCGACCGCGGGCTGCGTGACGAAGTTCATCTGGCGAAGGTAGCCGAGACCGAAGACGGCGTAGTGCATGAACTGCATGTAGCGGGAGAGCGGGTCGGCTGAGCCGAAGGTGAGGACGGCGACGGGATAGCGGCCGGCGCGGAGCCGGGTGATGGCATCGGCTTCGGGATGCGGCTCGCCTTTGCGCTGGATGACGAGGAAGACACGGTCCTGCTTCGGATCCGCGGCTTTGCGATAGATGCGCAGGTTCGGCTTTTCGCCGATCACGATCTTGATGCCGATCTGTTCGCTCTTGCCGAGGCTCTCTTCGAAATCCTGCTTGGTCCAGAGACCGGCGCCCTGCCAGGATTTGGGAAGGAGCAGCGTGACCTTGTCGCGGCCCTGTTCGGCCTGCGCCTGGAGGAAGGACGCCAGCTTGAAGGCGTCGGCGATTTCAACGCCTGCCGCGCCTGCGATCCACTGGCGAAGATCGACGCCGGCGAGCGAGAGCGGATAGAGGCTGCCGCGGGTGAGCGGGGCGCTGTGGCGTCCGGCGGTGGAGTTGGCGTCGTCGAGCTGCAGGGGGATGCGGCGGTAACCGCGCGGGCCGGCGAAGTTATCGAGGATGGAGCCGGGCAGCGTCATGTAAATAAAGTTGGCGCGGCTGTCGATTTTGTTTTTGTCGTAGAGCGCGGCCAGCTTTTCGAGGTTCACGACAGGCTCATAGGACGTCATGCCCATGGCCATGCCCGCGACGAGCGTGGAAGGGAGAAGCTTCGCGAGCGGCTCTCTGGCGCGCGTCTCCATGTCTTCGAGGATGGCCTTGAGTTTGGCGGGATCGGTGGAATCGAGCGAATAGAACTTCGGGCCGCCTTTGAGAAGGCCGATGGCGTTGTAAGCGGTCTTGTCTTCGATGGAGCCGCCCATGCCGGCCCAGATGAGGAAGCGGATGTTGACGCCATGGGCTTCGTGGATGCGCGCGCGAATGTCTTCGACTTCGGCGTGAACGCGATCCGGCCAGTCCGGGCATTGGGCGGCCTGCCAGGCGAGGTCGAGAACGCCGTAGGAATTTTTGGTGACCTGGCCGGAGGGGTTGATTTCCATGCCGATGGACACGAGTGGATCGTCGGCCGGGGAGATGGAGGAAGGGCCTTCGCGGCGGGCGCGGTCGTCGAGCGAGTGGAGGCGTGAGAGGACATGCTCGGAATCGAAGCGGGCGCGCAGGGCTTCGGTGTGCGCATGAGCGGAATCGTTCAGAAGAGAGAGCGGCAAGTTGTTACTCTGCTGGTGTGAATTTGAGAAGAGCGCTAACCAGTTTATTATTCACCGCGGCGCTGGCGGGCGCCGGCTGGACGAGCGCGTGCGGCGGCGGGGCGGGAGCGCAGCCGGATTTGCCGAAAAGCGTGGCGCCGGGATGGACGCTGGCATCGTATGAGCGGGCCGCGGCGCCGGCGGGAGTGCCGAAAGAGAATGCGCCGGAATGCTGGAAGGCGGCGTACTCGGGGCTGGGGCAGGTGACGATGTGGCTGTGCGGGTACGCGAACGAAACGGGCGCGTTCGATGCCGGGCAGAGAACCGAAACGGCGCCGCAGAGAGTGAAATTCCAGATGGGCAGGCGACTGGTGGTGGTGGAGTACAAGGACGCCAGGCACACGGATCTGGAGGCGCTGATCCGCACCGTGCAGAAGAGGCTGAAGGACTAGGCCGGCCGCGGCAGGCGCTGGTGGAAAGCGCCTGCGCTTACCAGGCCGGGCTCACGGCGGCGGCTTCGGCTTCCGGCAGTTCGAACCGGGCGATTGCGGTGTTGAGCTGTTCGGCGGCGTTGGAGATCTGGTCCGCGCTGCCGAGCACGCGCTCGCTGCCCTCGGCGAGATCGCCTGCGACTTCATGAACGCCGGCGATTTCGCGCGCGATGGTGTTCGAAGTGGCGGCGGCGTCGGCGAC
>DAIDJK010000299.1 GCA_027450225.1 Bryobacterales bacterium
GGTAGCCTGCACGATATTTACGGTAGCGATTCCGGAGGCGTAAGTTCCGGGCGCGAGGAACGAATTCACCGGAAACGGGTTCGCCGTACCGATGGAATTGTTTACCATCGTGCAGCCGAGTCCGTTGATGGTCCCCACGTCGCCGCAGCCCCCCACGTTGCTGGGGAATGAGAAACTGTTCACGCCGCTGGTCGCGAACAGGAACTGGGCAACGCTGCCGCTCGGCTGGATCGCCGGCTCGGAAAATGCCAGAATGTTGCCTCTCGTGTCCTGGTAGGTGTAGAGAAAGCCGGAATACGGGATGATATCGACGGTCGCGCCGTTGGAGCCGCCAAATATGCCGGGTGTGGTGAACGAGTTGTTCGGGAAGATGCCGCCGGCGAGCGATGTCGAGTTTGCCAGTCCAACGCAGCCGGTCGAAAGGGAAGCCAGAGGCGGGCAACTCGATGGCGCGACGCCGTCAAAAGCGAAATGGCTGACGGCATTCTGGTCGAACAGAAACGAACCCACCTGTCCGGCGGGCTGAAGCGCCGGTTCACTGAATCCGACGATGTTGCCGGCCGTGTCCTGGTAGGTGAACAGGTAATCGGCCTTCGACTGGATGGCGCAGCAGGCCGCTCCCAGCAAGGCGAGGCAGCAAAAACGCAACTTCATGAGTGACTCCTTTGAATTCCGTGAGTGTCACTCTGGAAAGCGGAAGCATGGCCCGAAAACCTTCAGGCCCGATTTGAACGCATCACACCGAATATGCACCAAAGGATTCCCACGGACAGCGCAGCGGCCGGCGCGGCGGTTAAAACGAACGTGAAGGCGACCAGCATGGCGAATATATCGACCGATTAGTCGTACCCCTTTAGTGGTCAGAGCCGGAAATTTTCTTTATCGGCACGGAAATTTTCGGCTGGCGTTCCGGAACGAGTGCGGGGAAAGCGCCATGGAATTTCTTTCGACGGGTGTAATATTGGATCGCCGAAGTCGGGCGCGGGGAGAGGCGTGAAGGACGGAATTTCAGGAAATTTACCAAACGAAGCCAACATCTTATTGAAAACAAGAAACCGGGCCGCCGCGCCAAACCCAATTCCGCTCCGCCTGGCCGCCTACCGGAACATCGAGATGTAGACCAGTAGCGCGAACAACACCGGCGGAATCGCGATCAGCAGTGGGAGCAGAGCACGCTGCCGCATCGGTTCGGGCGTGGTCCGCGCGTTCGGCTCCATCGCCATTTCCGGACAGGCAAGCGCCCGGGCGAAATCGAGCGCGTTCATGAAGCGCTCCTTCGGATCGCGCTCGAGCGCCTTGCCGAGCACGCGCTCCAGTCCGGCAGGGAACTCGCCCGCACTGCCCCGAAGCCGCGGGGCCCGTTTTTGTAGCCGGGCATTCATGGTCACCAGCGGGTTTTCATGCTGGAAGGGCGTGCCGCCGGTCAGCATCTCATAAAGGATCACGCCCAGGGCGTAGATATCGCTCCGGGGGCCGCCGCGTTTGCCTTCCACCTGCTCGGGCGAAATGTAATCGGGCGTTCCCATCACGCGGGAGAGGCGGCCGAACGTCAACCGGCGGGCGCCGGCCCTCGCCGCGAGGCCGAAATCGATGAGCGTCACCTCATCCTGGCCATTGAGAATGATGTTTTCGGGTTTCAGGTCCCGATGCACAACTCCATGGGAATGAATATGATGCAGTACGTCACAGATGGCTGTCGCGATGCGCACGGCCCGCTCCGGGCCGAGGCGCGGCGTTTCTTCCAGAATGCGCCGCAGTGATCGCCCTTCGGCCCACTCCATCGCAATGTATTGCCGGGACGGGCGCTCGCAGTCGACTGCGCGGACGACTCCCGGATGGTTCAGTTCGCGATAGATCGCCCGCTCGCGCTGAAACCGGTCGTAATAGACCACATCGCCTTCGCTCTCCGGATGTGGAACCTTGAGTGCCACGGCGGCGCCGGTTAGCGCGTCTTTCGCGCGAAAGATCGAAGCCATGCCTCCGCGCGCAAAAAGCTCTTCGACCACGAACCGATCGATCTGGTCGCCTGCGTTCACCTTCGATCAGGTTAGGGTTGAAGGGATAAGAAAACGATAAGAAGATCGTGAGTTATTGATTGCATCGCGCCGCCGGCTGAACCTGAATTTGTAACGTCCGCCCGGCGAACCGCATCTCAGGGGCAGAATGGGAAAGCGTCCCGCGGCATGGAGTCCGATCGCCTCTGCATGGTTCTGCCTCGCCATGGCAGTTTCTCCCTGCCGCGCGCTCGATGCGAATGAGATTGTGGAGCGGGCCGCGGCCGCGCTTCGGGCCGATTGGGCGGCGGACCCGACGTATGCCTGCGCTGAGCGCTATTCCACTCAGAAGGGCGGCAAGACGAGCAGCACTACGTTTGAGGATCTGATGATCGACGGTTCCGATTATCATTTCCCGCTTGCCGTCAACGACGAGCCTGTATCGCCCGAACGCCGCAAAGCGGAATTGATCCGGCTGAAAGAGGAGGTCGAGCGGCGGCGCAGCGAAAGCGCGCAGCAACGCGAAGCGCGCATCGCCAAATGGAAGAAGGCGCGCGATGACAACGGCGAACTGCTGCTGGATTTTCCCGGCGCCCTCGATTTCAAGCTTCTGGGCGAAGGCGTGAAAAATGGTGTTCCCGCCTATATCTTTTCCGCGACGCCAAAACCGGGCGTGGTGGCGAAGACCCGGGCCCAGAGAGTGCTCACGGGCGTGCAGGGCAAGGCGTGGGTGGAGAAAGACACGCTCCATCCGATCGCCATAGAGTGCACCGTCATCAAGCCGGTTCCGATTTACGGTCCGCTCGCCAGCGTCATGCCGGGTACCGAGATCGAGATCACGATGACGAAAGTGGCGCCGTCGGTGTGGTTGATCGACAAGGTTTCCTTCCGCCTCAACCTGTCGAAGCTGGCGCTCTTCAAATCGAGCAGCGCCACCATCTCCACCTACACTCAATACCGCCCAAATACCGTGGAACTCAACGAACTTCTCGCAGAAGCCGCGCGCGACTGAATGCGCCTCGCGTGCGGCGCGCCACGGGCTGCGATATCTTCTGAAGGTCATGTCTCAGTGGACGCGCAGAACGTTTTTAGGGTCGCTCTCGGCAGCCGCGGCGGGATCGCTGGCCGCTCAGCAAAGGACCGGCGGCGGCCTGGCCGGCCGGCGAACCGGTTTTCCGAAGATCAAAATTACAGACCTTCGCTGCGCCGTGATCGGCAACAATCCGACCGTCCGCATCGTGACGGACCAGGGGATTTCAGGCTACGGGCAGGCCGAGTCATACAAGCCCTATCTCAAGCCGATGGTCCTGTTTTACAAGCAATACCTGATCGGCGAGGACCCGACCGATGTCGATCACATCATGATGAAGATCCGCCGGATGGGCGCGTTCAAGCCCTGGGGCGCGGCGGTGAGCGCGATCGAGATCGCGTGCTGGGACGTCGCCGGACAGGCCGCCGGCGTGCCGGTTTACAAGCTGCTGGGCGGAAAGATTCGCGACCGCGTGCGCGCCTACAATGGCGGCGTACGCTTCCCGATGACGGGGCAGACGCCGCAGGACTACGCCGAAAACATGCAGAAGATGAAGGAGGCCCCCGAGGGCTTCACGCTCATCAAGCAGGCCGTCGGCTTCCACAATCCGGCGATGATGAACGCTATTCCGAACGGCTGGTACGACGAACCGCGCACCGGGCCGTCGCATCCGAATAAAGGTCTTCTTACCGAGCAGGGGCTGGATTACATCGTTTCCTGCGTGGAGGCGATGAAAAAGGTGCTGGGCAAGGAGATCGGTCTTGCGCTCGACTGTGGTCCGGGCTGGATGGTGAAAGATGCCATCCGGTTCGCCCGCGCCATGGAGCCCCTGCACATCACCTGGCTCGAAGATCTGATCACCGGCGATTACATGCCCTACCCGAATGCGGACCTGTTTCGCGAGGTGAAGGTGGCGACGGTAACGCCGATCCATACCGGCGAAGAAATTTATCTGCGCGAGAACTTCAAGGACCTGATCGAGAAGCAGGCGGTGGATGTGGTGGGCCCCGACCCGGAAGACGTGGGCGGAATCGCGGAGACGAAGTGGATCGCCGAGTATGCCGACCTGCACGGTATCCTGATGGCCCCGCACGGAATCTTCGACGGCGTTTTCGGAGTTGCCGCGCATGTGCATCTGGCCGCCGCGCTGCCGCAGAATTTCATCGGCTTCGAATATCCGGTGGCGCAGCCGGACTGGTGGTATCAGATTGTGGACGGTCTGCCGGACCCGATCATGAAAAAAGGCTTCATCGATGTATGGGACCGGCCCGGCCTGGGCGTCACGTTTAACGTCGCGGCGGCGAAGCAGCATCTGAAAGAAGAAGATCGCGGATTCTTCGATTGAGTGCAGTTGCTTTTCACGGCGAACTGATACTCCCCGGGAGCACGCTCCGGGACCGCTATCTTGTCTGCGAATCCGGCCGCATCGCCGGTATTGAAGCGTGGCCGCCGCGCGGCGTTCCGGTGGTGGAAGGCCGCTACATCTCGCCGGGATTCATCGATCTTCACGTGCACGGCGGGGCCGGCGCGGATTATATGGATGGGACGCCGGAGTCCGTGCGCATCGCGAATCGCGCGCACGCGCGGCACGGAACTACCACCATCTTCCCGACGACCACAACGGGGTCCCCCGCAGAGATCCGCCGAATGCTGGACACCTGCGCGAGCGTGGCATCGCGCTGGACGCCGCGCGATGGAGCACGTATCCGCGGCGTGCATTTGTACGGGCCGTATTTCGCCGAAGACAAGGTCGGCTGCCATTCGAAGGACGGACGGCGTGATCCCGAAGCCGGCGAGTATGAAGCGCTGCTCGAATCCGGAATGGTACGGATTGCGACCTGCGCGGCGGAGCTGCCGGGCGCGGTGGAGTTCTACCGCGCGGCGCGGAATCATGGTTGTCTGGTGACGTGCGGGCATTCGAATGCGAGCTGGACGGAGATGCAGGCGGCCTTCGAGGCGGGCGTGCGGCACGTGGACCATTTCTGGTGCGCCATGAGTTCGGTGCCCTCGGTCCGCGCGCGACTGGGGACGCCGATGCAGGGGAGCATGGAACAGTTCGTCCTGCTGAACCACGAGATGAGCACGGAGGTGATCGCGGATGGCCGCCATCTTGCGCCGGAGCTGCTTCACTTCGCGTACCGGATGAAAGGGACATTGCGGTTGTGCCTGGTGACCGATTCGAGCCGCGCGCTCGATATGCCGCCCGGCGTCTATCGGTTCGGACCGGAAGCGACAGGCAGCGTTTTCGAAAGCGATGGCAATGTCGGTTTTGTGCGCGGCAACGGTCTTGCGAGTTCGGTGGCGGGCATGGACCGGATGGTCCGGACCATGCTGGCGGGGTCGGGCGCGACATTGATTGACGTGATCCGGATGGCGAGCCTCACCCCTGCCGAACGCGCCGGAATTGCACAGGAGACCGGTAGTCTCGAACCGGGCAAGCGGGCGGATGTGGCGGTTTTGTCCGAGGCGCTCGAAGTGGAGCGCGTCTTCATCGGCGGCGAGGAAGTTACTTCGGAAAAATAGACGCGAGTTCACCTGGCGCGGGGCGGCGTCCGTATTCGCAGACCTGGAACGCTTCGGCGCGCGCCGACTCGCGGCCCGCCTGGTGACTGCGCAGCAGGTATCTCCGCTCCAGCCAGCCCCGGCGCTCAGCGGGCGTCTCCGGCGCCTTCTCACCATCCACCCAGGGCAGCCACTCGTAGAACTGGGACTGGTGAGCGTCAAGCGCCGCCAGCTTGCGGTCCCACGAAGAAGCGATATTTACGATCACGTCCGGCATGAACGGAACCGGCAGGCGGAAACGGTCTTCGAGATAGAGGAACACCGGATTGTGCCGCAGCGCCGGCGTCTCGGGGCAGACGTGCGGGACCTGCACCAGATAAGCGGCGTCCTGTACGGTCTGGCTGGTATAGCGATGGTCGGCGTGGTAATCCCAGGGCCGGTGCGTCAGGACGAAATCGGCCTGCCAGGCGCGGATGCCGCGAATGATCTCGTAGCGAAATTCGAGAGTGGGAAGGAGCGCTCCATCGGGATGGTCAAGCACCTCGGTGCTCTCGATGCCGAGCCTTCCGGCGGCCTCAGCCGCTTCCTCGCGGCGGATGGATGCGACGCGATCCGGGGGAAGGATGTGATGGCCCGACTGGCCGTTTGTAGCGGAAACAAACTTCACGGCGTGGCCCGCATTGGCGAGCAAAGCGGCCGTGCCACCGAAGCCGATTTCGCAATCGTCCGGGTGTGCTCCGAAGCAGATGAATCGCATGTTGTCCGTTCAGAATACCGTGCCCGGTATTTTCTGTGCGGAAACGCGCGAACGATGGTCCGGCCAGGGCGATGCGTCCGCGCGGTTCAGGATGGCAGCGCGAAAGCGATGTAACTCTTCGAGGTCTGGGCCGAATGCGCGCCGCCGGGCGCCATACGGCCGCCGGCCGGGAACATGTTGCCACCTGAAACGGCGAGCAGCACGTATTCACGGCCGTTCGCTTCGTACACGGCCGGTACGCCGAGGGAGCCGTTCGGTAGATCCTTCGTGCAGAGACCCCTGCCGGTTTCCTTGTCGAGCACGTAGAGTTTCGAATCGTTGCCGGCGAACAGGATAAGGCCGCCGGCGGTGATCACGAAACCGCTTTTCGGATAGACGTTGCCGCGTAATTTGTCGCTCGGGCCGGCTTCGGGCAGATCGCCATAGGGCGTCTTCCACTGGATTCTGCCGGTGTTGAGGTCGTAGGCAGTGATGGTGCTCCAGGGCGGCGTGATGATGTAAGGTTCGTTGCCGTAGCCGGTTTTGTAGCGGGAAGGCGGCGCCTCGACGCCTTCCGGATAATCCGGTTCGCCCATCGTCCGGTAAAACGCGAGCGCGGCTGCCGGCGCGGCAGTGCCGGGTGGCGCGAGCTCGGGTTTGGCGAGGAAGGAGAGAAGGTCGTTCATAAGCGGCGCCGGGATGTTGTTGAAGGCCGGCATGTCGCCGCGCCCTTTCGCGATCACGTTGCGCACTCCGTCGCGCCCGAGCTTGCTCACAACAGTATCGATTTCCGGCGCGCGATCGCCTTTCAGGTCCGGACCGTGGCAAGCCTGGCAGTTCTGTTCGTAGACGGTGCGGCCCCGCTGTTCCATGGTGGCGATCAGACTGGCGCCCGCGCGGCCGCGGCCCGTGCGAGGGCGGTCGGGAATGAGGTTGCCGTTGTTGGAAGTTGTCGACTCGCCGGCAGGCACCAGCTTCACGATGGACGGCATGTCCTTGCCGAGCACGTAGACAGTTCCGTTCGATGCATCCGCGCCTGTACTGAAAAAGAGCGCGCCGCCGTTCACGCTCGGCATGTTGATGGTGTCGACCAGAGCGGGAGGAGTGTAAAACCCGGTGCGGGCGTTCGAAAGGCGCTCGCGCCATTTGGGTATCTCATCGGCAGTCATGAATCCCGTGTACATATCTTTCACGGTCATGCCCTGGCGATCGAACGGAGGCGGCGCGGTGGGAAACGGCTGGGTCTTCGAGGCGACTTCTCCCGGAACATCCGAAGGCGGCACCGGCCGCTCCTCGATGGGCCAGAGCGGCTTGCCGGTTACGCGGTCGAAGACGTAGAGGAAGCCGTTCTTCGAAGCGAGGGCGACCACATCCACCGTTTTGCCGTTGTGCCGCACGGTGGCGAGCTGCGGCGCGGCGTCGGGATCGTAATCCCAGAGGTCATGATGAACGGTCTGAAAATGCCACAGGTACTTGCCTGTGCGGGCGTCCAGCGCGAGAATGCAATCAGCATAGAGATTGTTGCCCTTGCGATCGCCGCCGTAGAGTTCGTACTTGGCTGAGGCGGTCGGAAGATAGACAATGCCGCGCTTGTCGTCTACCGTGATTTCACCCCAGACATCCACGCCGCCCATGTACTTCCAGGCGTCTTTGGGCCACGAGTCGTAAAAGGGTTCGCCAGGTCGGGGCACCGTGTGGAAGACCCAGACCAGCTTGCCCGTAACCACGTTGAAAGCGCGGATGTCGCCGGGAGGCGCGAGATAGCCTTCGCCCGTGGCGCTTCCGAGAATAATCAGGTCGTCGAAGACGCGGCCCGGGCATCGCGAGGCGAGCGGGCGGGTGGCGCGGTCGATACCGATTTTGAGATCGAGCTTGCCATGATCCGCGAAGGAATCGACCAGCTTGCCGGTGCGCGCATCGATCGCCTGCAGGAAGCCGCCTTCCGTGACGAGGATGCGGCGGTCCGAACCGTCTTTGCTCTGCCAGTAATTTGCGCCGCGCTGGCCGGTGATGCCGCTGAAACGCGCCATGGCGCCGCTGGCCGCCGGGAATTCGTGAACCCACACTTCCTTGCCGGTGGCGCCGTCGAGCGCGACGAGCGAGCCGTTCTTCGCGGCAACGTAGGCGATGCCGTCCACGACGAGCGGACTGAACGTGTAGGTTGTATCGTCGCCCGTCGGGTAGCTCCAGGCGACGTCGATCTTCCCGACGTTCGCGACATTGATTTGCCTGAGCGGCGAGTAATGCGAAGCCGAGGGACCGCCGAGATAGTCCGTCCAGCCGATGGGTGAACGCGGGGCGGAGACGAGGCCGCTCGAGAAAAAGCAGAGCGCGAGAGCAGTGCAGGCGATTCGAAGACGATCGGATCTCATCGGTTTTCCTGGGCCGGGATTACTTGCGCTTGTGCATCTGGTTCCAGAAGATGAACGTGCCTTTGGAACTGGAGGTGACGATGTCCGGCATGCCGTCGCCGTTCAGATCTTTCACGAGGATCTGCGAACCGACGCCCGAACGGTTGTGGATCAGCTCGGGAACGAATTCGGCGCCGCCTTCGGCTCTGGGATTTTGAACGGTGCGGTACCAGTAAAGAACCGCCGGACCGTAGGGATCGGGATCGAGATGGCTTTCCAGATGCGAATAGAGCCTTTTGCCGACGACCATATCCGGAACGCCGTCGCCATCGATGTCGCCGAAGGCAACGCCGTGCGGTTCAGAGAAAGCGACGCCTCCCGCGTTTTTGGTCGTGAGATCGCCCATGATGTTGTGGCGGACGAATGAGATGTTGCCCTGCGCATCGCGTTTTTGTTCGAACCAGGCGAGCCCCCAGCCGTGCGCGGCGATGGCGGTGACGACGTCGTTGAGTCCGTCGCCATTCACGTCGTAGACGCCCATTTCCGCGCCGCCTGTGCCGAAATCTTCCGGGTGAAACTTCCACGGGCCTTCTGACGCGCCGTTGGCCGGCTGCTCCCACCAGCCACGGCTGTTGACCACATCGACGCGATGGTCGCCATTGAGATCGCCGATGCCCATGCCGTGCGGACCGGCCAGACCCGGCTCGGAGATCTTGTACTCATGCCATGGCGCGGTGGGATTGGCAGGGTCCGGTTTTGCATATTCCATAACCGCCTGCGGGCCGGCGAAGAGGATTTCGGGTTTGCCGTCGCCATCGATATCGCCGAAGACTTCGATTTCGGAAGTGGCGTCCGGAACGACGCTGTAGCGGTCCCAGCGGCGCGATTCGCCCTTTGGATTCACGAAGAGATAAATGGGCCGCGAATCGACAACGATGATGTCCGTCCAGCCGTCGCCCGTGTAATCGTACGCGTAGTAGACCATGCCCTGCGGGAAGTTATTGCGCGGGCTGTACGTGCGGGCGGAAGTGAACGCGTCGCGCCTGGTGTAATCCGGGCCGAGGAAGAACCAGGGGCCGGCGACGACGTCCAGAATGCCGTCGTGATTGATGTCTCCCGCGGTCGCGCCCCAGGAATAGAAGTAGTCGTCGAGCCGCTGCATGCGGAAATGCGAGGACACCTTCTCGGCGGGCTCGTATTCGGGGATCAGGTCTTTGAATGAAACGTCTTTGAACTGCACGTCGCCTGACCCGGCAACATGAAGCGCCACCGGACCGAAGCCCATCATGCGATCCGTGGTGACCCCGTTGGCAAGGCTGCGACGGCCGTTCAAGGTGATCCAGACCATG
>DAIDJK010000300.1 GCA_027450225.1 Bryobacterales bacterium
AAAATCTGCCCGACCGACAAGTAGTTGGCCGCGCGCCAGTATGCGTTGATCTTCTCGAGTTCTTCGGGCGTGAGAGTTCCGGCTGGCTGTTCCATGGTTCTTCCGTTATCGCCAATTCTGGCACGCGCGCGTGAATTTTGCGTTAAGGTTGATACGAATCGCGGCGGATCGGGAGAACTCCGCCGGCGCGCACGGCTACGCTGTCTTGCGCTCGCCTGCCCGCGCGATCTGCGGAATCAGATTGCCGTACACATCCGTGAGCCGCATATCGCGGCCGTTGAAACGGTAGGTCAGCTTCGTGTGATCCATGCCGAGCAGGTAAAGGATCGTCGCATGCACGTCGTGTACCGGAATCGGCTGTTCCTGCGCTTTGTATCCGAACTCGTCGCTCGAGCCGATTACCTGGCCGCCTTCGATCCCCGCGCCCGCCATCCACATGCTCATCGCGCCCGGATTGTGATCCCGTCCCAGTCCGCGCTGCGAAATCGGCATGCGCCCGAATTCGCAATGCCAGATCACGAGCGTGGAATCGAGCAGGCCGCTCTGCTTCAGATCCGTCAGCAGACCTGCGATCGGCCGGTCGACTTCATAGCCATGGCGCCGGTGATTGTCTTCCACGTTCTCATGCGCGTCCCAGGTATCGACGTTCTGAATTCCAAGGCCGCCATGGTACAGCTGAACAAAGCGGACGCCGCGCTCGACCAGCCGCCGCGCCATCAGACATTGCCTCCCGAAAGGTTCCGTCTTTGCGTCGTCCAGTCCGTACAGCTTCTTCACCGCCTGCGATTCGCTGCTGATGTCCACCGCTTCCGGCGCGCACGCCTGCATGCGATAGGCAAGTTCGTAGGATGAAATTCGCGCCGCCAGTTCCGTGTTGCCCGGATACTTTGCCGCGTCCATCTCATTCAGCTTCATCAGCAGATCCAGCCGCGAGCGCTGCTCTTCCGGCGTGACCGAAGCCGGTGGTTTCAAGTCCACGATCGGAACGTCCGACGCCCGGAACACCGTGCCCTGATAGGCCGCGGGCATGAAGCCGGCGCTCCAGTTCACCGGGCCGCCGAACGGCCCGCCGTGCGCATCGTAGATCACCACGAACCCCGGCAGGTTCTGATTCTCCGACCCAAGCCCGTAAGTCACCCAGGAGCCAAGGCTTGGGTAACCCATGCGAATCATTCCGGTGGAAAGCTCGTAATGCGCCTGAACGTGATCGTTCGATTGCCCATAGACGGATCGCAGCAAGGCAATCTCATCGGCTTTGGAGCCGATATTCGGAAATATTTCGGAAACATCGAGCCCGCTCTGCCCGTATTTCGAAAAGCGGAAAGGGCTTGGCATCAGCGGCCCGGGATTGCCCTGGCGCACGATGATGTCGCCTTTGCCGGTGAGCGGCGTGCCCGCGTATTTCGCCAGCGAAGGCTTCGGATCGAACGTATCCACATGGCTCACGCCGCCGCTCATGAAGAGCGAAATCACGCGCGTCGCGCGCGGTTTGAAATGCGGTTTCCGGGGCGCGAGCGGACCGGAGATCGCCGAGTTGGAATCGCAGGTCCCCGCCAGCAGCCGGTCCTGATCGAGCAGCCACGCGAGCGCCAGACCGCTGATGCCGCCGCAGCTCTGAAACAGGAAATCGCGTCGCGAGCGGAAATATTGCACGCCTTACCTCGTGTAAAGAAACTCGTTCAGGTTGAAGATCACGCTGGTGAAATCGGCGAGCGTGCGCGTCGCGAGGAAATCCTGCGCCAGCTCGAACTCCCGCGCGCTCGGCTCACGGGAAAGCGCAATCCGGTACGCCAGCCGAATCTGCTTCCCCTTGTCGCCCGGCGCTTCGGTTACGAGCCGCTTCCCGAAGATTTCCGATTGCCGCTGGACGAAACTATCGTTCATCAGCGTGAGCGCCTGCGTCGGCACTGTGGTGATGTTGCGGGCGCCGCAGGACAGGTTCTGGTTCGGCAGATCGAAAGCATCGAGGAATGGGAACGGAAGCGTACGTTTGCGATAGATGTAAACACTGCGGCGCCAGACCTCCGGACCTTCTTCCTTCTGGCTCCAGATGCCTGTCGAAACCTGCTTCAGTACTTCCGGCGGAAGCACGGGGAACACGGGCCTGCCGCCGATCTCCGGATTCAGGCTGCCGCTCACCGCGAGAATCGAGTCCCGGATCGCCTCCGCATCCAGCCGTTCCACCCGGCGCCGCCAGTCGAACCGGTTTTCCGGATCTTTCGCCATGTTGGATGCAAGCGTTGCAGCGTCGGGGAACTCGGAGGCCATCTTGTAAGTCTCCGAAGTCATGATCAGCCGGTGCATCTGTTTCACGCTCCAGCCCCGGTCCATGAACTCCACCGCCAGCCATTCGAGCAGTTGCTGGTTTACCGGCGCTTCGCCGTTCTTGCCGAAGTTATCCAGCGTCGCGACAATGCCCCGCCCGAAATGGTGATGCCAGATGCGGTTGACAATCACGCGGGCCGTGAGGGGGTTGTCTCGCGACACCAGCCATTCGGCGAGCGCAAGTCTTCGCCCCGACGTATCGGGCGTAGGTGGCGTAAGCACGGTCGCCGGATTGCCGTACGTGATTACCTTGATGAAACCGGGCTGAGTGAGGTGGCCCTTGCTGTTTACGTCTCCGCGTATCTTGAAGTAGGATGGCGGCGGCACGTACGGTCCATCGCCGGTGTGCAGATAACTGCCCTCGACCTGCTCCTGCTTCTTGCCTTTGCCGGGCGCCGGCTCATCGCCGGGTCCATCGGGCGTGAAGCGATAATCGCCATCCGTCATCGCCATCGCCTGCGGAATCGGCGCGGGACGCTGTTTCTCTTCTGCGGCAATCAGGTCCAGAATCCGCTTTCGCTCCTGCTTGTCCGCCGGTGAAATGATGCGGTCGATCTCCGCTTCGGAAACCGATACGGTCCGGATCACCTGGCCGGCCAGAAGCGCCTGTCCGGGCGTGCGCTTTGCCTCCGGCGTTGCGATCGCTTCCTGAATGTTCTGCGGGAACTTCGCGTATTTCGCCGGCAGAATCCGGTCGCGGTAAGGCTTTTCGAGCGCCTTCAATTGCCCCTTGAGCGCCGCGACCCGCGCATCCACAGCGGCGTTTTCCCTCGTCCATGCTTCGGCCTGCTGCTTCGGTACCAGCGGCGTATCCACTTCCACCGCGCCCCAGAGCGAGGCCTGCAGCCGGTAATAATCTTCCTGGCGGATGGGGTCGAATTTATGATCGTGGCAACGGGCGCACTGTACGGTGAGGCCGAGAACGCCGCGGCCGATCGTGGCGATCATGTCGTCCAGATATTCGTAGCGAAACTCAGGATTGTCTTTCTCGCGAAATCCGACCTTCGCATAGCTGCGCAGAAATCCGGTCGCGATGATGCTGTCATAAGTCACGTGCGGCAGTTCGTCGCCCGCAATCTGTTCGCGAAGAAAATCGCTCCACGGCTTGTCTTCATTGAAGGAACGGATCACGTAATCCCGATACCGCCAGGCGTTGGGACGGTCGAAATCATGCTCGAAGCCGTTCGAATCCGCGTAACGCGCCACGTCCAGCCAGTAACGGCCCCAGCGCTCGCCATAATGCGGCGACGCCAGCAGGCGATCGATAAGTTTCTCCCAAGCATCGGGAGACGAATCGTTCAGGAACTCGCTCGCCTCGGCAGGTGTGGGCGGCATGCCGATCAGATCCAGATACGCGCGCCGCAGCAGAGTTACCTTGTCTGCCTGTGGCGCCGGCTTGATGCCCATCGCATCGAGCCTGCTCCGGATGAACGCATCGATCGGATTCTTTTCGCTCGACTGCGGCACGGGCGGCCGAACGGGCAACTGGAACGCCCAGTAATCGCGCGCATGCGGCGATAGCGGCGGCTCGGTTACTGGCCCCTGGGAGGTTGCTTTGCTTTGAGAAACCGGGCCACTGTCCCACGCCGCGCCCTGGTCGATCCACAGCCGGATGCTTTCGATCTCCGTTGCGGTCAGCTGGCCGCCGAGCGGCATGCGGAGCTTCTCTTCCCCGGCAACCAGTTTGTACAACCGGCTCTTTGCCGCATCTCCCGGCATCAGAACCGTGCCGTGCGCGCCGCCTTTGAGCGCGTCCTCGCGCGTCGCCAGATTCAGGCCGCCCAGCTGGTTTGAACCCGCATGGCAGTTCCAGCAGCTCTTCTCGAAAACAGGCCGGATGTCGCCGGCAAACGAGACATTCCTCGCCGCGCTCTTGTCCTGCGCAGCGGCGGTGAGAGCCGTGAAGGCGACGAGGATCGCGGTCAGGAAGCTTCGCATGGGACCTGCTTCACGCGGCAGGAATAGCGTGATTATATGCCAGAATCCAACTGCGAAATTGACGAAATCCTGAGACAATGGGCCGTATCACTCTTCCGGTTCCCCGAATGAACATACGAGCGCTGGTCCGCTGTTCGCTTACAGCTGTCGCAACAATCCTTCTGATCTCCACAGCGGCCGCGAAGGTAATCTTTCGCGCCGGTTTCGAGACGGGCGATCTGAGCGAATGGAGCCAGACCGGAACCAAAGGCCAGAACGCCACGCCTCGCAACGTTCAGGTAGTTACTGATCCGGTACACGGCGGAAAGTACTCGGCCAAAGTCACCATTCACCCGGACGATGTCTTCAACGCCCAGCAATTGCGCGCTCAGATCGGCGGACCGAGGATCACTGTGGAAGAAGGTTCCGACACTTACATGTCGTTTTATCTCTACATGGCCGAAGCGCCGAAAGACCGGGATAACTTCTTCTACTGGGAAGGACAGCCGCCGCCGCGCTACGACAATGTGATGACGTGGTGGGTGGAGCCGAACCCCGCCGGAGGCACAATGATCCGCTACGGCACGGGGAACCTCGGCCGTAACGGCACGCTCTGGGAAGCGGACTTCCCCATCGGCTCATGGCATCAGCTGGCGATGCACATCCACTGGTCGGAAGATCCGGACAAAGGAAACGTCCGGCTCTGGTTCGACGGCAAGCCAGCACTCGACAAGAGGGTGAAGACCAAAGGACCGGAGAGCGTTTACTTCTGCCAGCCCGGCATCCACCGGAGTCCGCATACTCCGTCGGTCGACACCATCTATTTCGACGATTTCATCCTGGCCGATTCGCTGGACGACATCGCCATCGAAGCGCCGAAGCAATAAGTTAC
This sequence comes from Bryobacterales bacterium, assembly GCA_027450225.1. Classification (GTDB taxonomy): domain Bacteria; phylum Acidobacteriota; class Terriglobia; order Bryobacterales; family Bryobacteraceae; genus BOG-234. The sequence continues at coordinate 5,135 of DAIDJK010000300.1, forward strand.
GCGAGAATACCCGGCAGCAATCCGGTACTGTCGGCGAACCGGTCGACCGGCGTGCCAACCGCGCTCAATACAGACATCCACAGATTGGCGAGCGGCGTATCTTCCGAGTAGACAAGATTCTGCCCGGCGGCGAGACGTCCACCCGCTTTGCCGGCCACCATGATCGGCAGATGATGCGGATTGTGGCTGTTGCCATCGCTCAACGCCGAAGCGAAGACCACGGCCGAATTATCCAGCACGTTCGAATCGGCTTCTTTCGCAGCCTGCAACCTGCCCAGGAAATACGCGTACTGAGCGACGAACCACTTGTTGATCAGCTGGTACTGGCGAAGCTTGTCCGCGTCGTTTGAATGGTGCGAGGCATCGTGATGGCCGATTTTCACGCCGTCCAGCCAGCGGAAGCTCACGTTGCTGACCGCATTGCCGAACATAAAGGTGCAGACTCTGGTGGTGTCCGTCTGGAACGCGAGCGCCATCATGTCGAGCATCAGCTTCACATGCTCCGCGTATTCGCCCGGATCTTCCGGCGGAATGGCGGCCGGATTGATGGGAGCCCGCGGCTTCCACGCGCTCTTGCCGACCGCCGATGCGCGTTCGGTGCGCTGTTCGAGCGAGCGCACGATCGACATATATTCATCGATACGCCTGCGATCCGCCTCGCCGACCTCGGCGCGGACGGCCTTCGCTTCTCCAAGCACGCGATCGAGCAGCAGCGCGTCGTCCCTGCCCGTGTTGCCGTTCGGCTTCGCGGCGCGGAAGAGCCGTTCATAGACCGAACGCGGATTGATTTCACGCGCGAGAGGCGTGGTCGGACTGCTCCAGGCGATGTGGCACCCGTAGACGCGCGTATAACCGACTGCGAGATCCACGCCTGTGGCTTCGGGCGAGATTCCGAGTTCGAGCGACGGCAGCGGCGTCTGCGCGCCGATCTTCTGCGCGACTACCTGATCCATGGAAACGCCGTGGCTGTTCAAGTCTTCGCCAAGCGTTTTGCTGATGCGCGTGCTGGTGAGGATGGCCGCTTCTTTGACGTAATGCCCATCGCCATCCTTCGACGCGGCGTTCCACAACTTCTGCGCGACGATGATCCTGTCTTTGAAATCGTTCAGCGGCGCGAGAGTTGGAGAGAGCTTGAAGTCCCGGCCGGTACCTTCCGGGGCCCACGCCGTGGTGTTGACGCCGTTCGGCATATAGAGCACGGCGAGCCGCACCGGCATCGCGGAAGCAGCTCCTTTCGCCGCGGCGGGCATCATCGCTTCCAGCCAGGGCAATGCGAGGGTAACTCCGGCTCCGCGCAGAACCGTCCTGCGCGAGATGGAACGGCGTTTCAGGAAATTGCTCATCGGCTGACCGCTTTCTGTTTCTGAAGAGCTGAAATTCGAATGTCTTTAGGATCTGAGGCAGGCGCATCGGGCCGCGCGCCGGCCTGATACAGGAACGG
>DAIDJK010000301.1 GCA_027450225.1 Bryobacterales bacterium
TGGAGTGATCCGGTCAGCCGCGCCCGCGTTCCCGAATGCCGCTCGCGCACACTCCCGCCAGAAACATGCAGCCGGTCAGCACCCAAAGGCCGGTCCGAAAACTTCCCGTCGAAGTCTTCAGGTATCCGAAGATCGACGGGCCGACGAACCCTCCCAGATTGCCGAACGAATTGATCACGCCCACCGCCGTCGCCGTGGCGGACTTTCCCAGGTAGCTTGACGGCAAGCTCCAGAACACCGGCAGATACGCCTGAAACGTGAACCCCACCATACAGAAACACGTGATCACCAGCGCCAGATGATCGCCGGAAAAGATCGCCAGCGATAAACTCACGCCGCTGAGCAGCATCGGGGCCGCCGTATGCCAGCGCCGCTCACCCGTCCTGGACGCCCAGTAGCCATTCAGCAGAATTCCGAATACGCTGCAGATGTATGGCAGCACCGTCACCATCGTCCGCCACGTGATCGACATGCTTTTCATGGCGTCGGTAATCGACGGCAGGAAGAACAGAATCGCCTGATTGCCCGTGACGATGAGGAAAAACGATACCGAGAGCAGCAGCGTCTGCGGATGCCGGAACGCGGCCATGATATTCACTCGCCCGGACGCCGCACGCGCGCGGTCTTCCGCTTCGAGTTGCGCCGCAAGCCACTCGCGTTCCTCCGCCGGAAGCCAGCCGGCCTGATGCACACGATCCGTCAGGTAGAACAACGTCACGAAGCCGAGCGCCACGGGCGGAAATCCTTCGAGGATGAATACCCAGCGCCAACCCGAAAGCCCCAACCAGCTTACGTTTTCCAGAATCCAGCGTGAGAGCGGCAGGCCGATGACTACCGCCAGCGGCTGGGCGATCATGAACCACGCCTTCGCCCGGGCCCGGTCTTCCGCGCGGTACCAGTGCGTCAGATAAACCACCACGCCAGGAAAGAATCCTGCTTCCGCCGCGCCCAGCAGAAATCGCAGCCAGTAGAACTGCGTCGTCAGGTTCATTTTCACCGGCAGCATTCCCGCGAATCCGGTGAGCGTCGCCACTATCCCCCACGTGATCATGATGCGCGCCAGCCACTTTCGCGCGCTCCAGCGCTCCACGATCAGCGTGCCGGGGACTTCCAGCAGAAAGTAGCCGGCGAAGAAGATGCCCGCGCCGAATCCGATCACCGCGTCCGTCAGATGCAGCGCCGTCTGCATCTGCAGCTTCGCGACCCCTACATTTGCCCGGTCGATGTAAGCCGTCAGATAGACGAGCACCAGAAACGGCATGATGCGCCGTGTCACGCGCCGCCGCGTTCGTTCCCCAATTTCCAGCGGCGCTTCGGGCGAAGTGGCCTTCGCGCGCGGCATCATGCCTGCCGGACAGTCGAGAGGAAGTTGCGCACCGCCGGCCCGAGGATCGCTTCGAAAACGGTCATGATGTAACGCGCGCCGCGGTGCTTCCAGTCGATCACCGCTTCCGTGGTCGCCGCGAGTACGCCCAGCTTCTTGTCCGATTTCGCCACCATCGCCGTGATGCGCTCAAATGCCCGCTGCACGTCCGGATGCTTGAAATCTCCGGGATGGCCAAGGGAATTCGAAAGGTCCGTTGGTCCGATGAAGATCACGTCGATGTTCGGCACTTCGACTATCGCCTCCAGGTTTTCAATCGCCTGCGGGGTCTCGATCTGCACGATCACCATCGTCTCTTCGTTCGATTTCTCGATGTGCTCCTTGTAGCTGAACGGAAGCAGTTGCCCGAAGTGCGCCGCCCGCGCGGCCGCGAGTCCGCGCGCGCCGATCGGCTGATACTTTGCCGCTCGTACCGCCGCCCGCGCTTCTTCCGCGGTATTCACCATCGGAATCTGCACGCCCTGCATGCCGGTGTCGAGATTCCGGCCGATCATGGACGGCATGTTCGTGTTCACGCGGATGATCGGCGTGCACTCGGTGGTCTCGCACGCGCGCGCCAGGTTCTCGGCATCGGCTTCGGCGATCGGCCCGTGCTCGGAATCGAACAGGATGAAGTCGAATCCGAGATAACAAAGAATCTCGGAGATGCCGGCATCCCGGTGCCGCATATATGTGCCGATGAGTGTTTCGCCTGCCCTGAGCTTCGCCTTCGCGCGGTTCGCTTTCACGCGAACCATCATATCGGTGGAGTCCCGTCGCGAAAGCGGCCCGACTTCGCCTTCTCTTCCGCGCAATGCGGCGTCGCCCAGACCGAGCCTGTTAGTCCGCCGCCGCGCTCTTCTCCCGCCGCTCGGCTGAGGGCAGAAACCGGCGGATTCCGTAATCGTAAGCGGCGGAGCCGAGTATTCCGCCGAGTATCGGCCCGACGATCGGCACCCAGAACACCTTCGGCCCATCCGTCAGTCCGTTATTGCGAAAGCCGGCGACCGCGGTGAACAGGCGCGGACCGAAATCCCGCGCGGGGTTGATCGCGTACCCGTGCATGCCGCCGAAAGACATGCCGATCGCGACCACCACCAGCCCCACCATCAGCGCTCCCATGTTCGCGCCCGGCGGCTGATTGCGTTCGTCCGTGATGGCGAGAATCATCATCAGCAGCAGCGCCGTGCCTATCGTCTGATCCAGCAGCCCCGCGAATGGAACCGCCGGGAACGCGGGAAAGGTGGTGAACACGCCGGCAGTGTGGTCAAGGCCGGGGTCGGCTGCGAGAAACGCCGGATGGTAGTTCCAGAAGACCAGCGCCGAAGCCAGAAATGCGCCGGCCGTCTGAACGAGGCTGTAGGGCAGCACCTTGCGCCAGGGAAAATCGCGGTAAACGGCGAGCGCAACCGTAACCGCCGGATTCAGGTGCGCGCCTGAGATGCGGCCGGCGAGATAGATGCCCATGGTGACCCCAAGTCCCCAGCCGATGGTGATGTTGGTAAAGCCGCCGTGCACGATCTCGCCGGGAATCCCCGTACCGAAAAGATTGACCATGGCAACCACTCCGTTGCCGAACAGGATGAGCACGAATGTGCCGAGGAATTCCGCGATCAGTTCGGGAAACATGGGAAGGGCAGATTCTAACAGAGCCCAGGGTTTAAAGGGGCAGCGTGATGGTTGCCCGGCACCCGTGGCCCGCCTCGCGGTTCGCCAGCGCGATCGAGCCGCCGTGCGCCTCGGCGATCTGGCGGCTCAGAAACAGACCGATCCCGGAGCCGCCGGGCTTGGTGGTGAAGAAGGGAACGAAAAGATTCGCCGGATTCGAAATGCCGTGTCCCTCGTCGTCTACTGTGATCCCGACCATGCCGTCGTTCGTGGTCCACGCGAGAAACACGGACCCGTGAACTTCCAGCGAGGCGTCGGCCGCGTTCCGAAGGATGTTGATCAGCAGCTGATCCATCTGGTCGGGATCGGCGCGAATGGAAATGTCGGGCCCGGCGGATACCCGGACGGGTACTCGCTGCTCCAGCGTGACGGCGCGGCCGACCCACTCGCAAAGCCGTATCGGCTGCATTTTCGGCTCGGGCAGCCGCGCGAGGCGCGCATAGGCGCCGGTGAACCGATTGAGCGCATCGCAGCGGTTCGCGATTACATTTAATCCGGAAAGTACGTCTTCACGCCAGTCTTCGGGCAGCGAATTGCGCTGGAGCAGAGAAAGGAGACTCGAGGACAGCGATTTCACGGGCGCGAGCGAATTGTTGATCTCATGGCCGAGCACGCGGACCAGTTTCTGCCAGGCGCGCAGTTCCTCTTCGCGCAACGGACGCGTGATGTCGGAAAGTACGAGCAACTGGTGCGGATGTCCGCCTTCGCGGAAACTCCCGCGGCGAACGCTCCAGAGTCCGGCGCCCCCGCGAAACGCGCCGCGCGCCACGCTCGACGCAGGTCCGGCGAGGTAGACATTCAGACCCAGCTCTTCGGCGGATTGGCCGATGGCGTCCTCCACGTTCAGGGCGAGCAGTTGTTCGCCCGCTCGATTGATGAGGCGCAGCGTTTCGGCGGAATCGAAGGCGAAGATGGCCACGTCGATCTCGCTCATCACCTTCTGCAGCAGCGCCGCCGCTTCCATGGCGCCCAGACGCTGCTCGTGCAGAGTTTCGGAAATATCGTTGATCTGCTCATAGAGCTCGCCCAGGCTGCCGCGGTCGTCCATGCGCAGCCGGAAGGAGAAATCGCCGTCGCGCAGCGCGCCCAGCAGGTTCGAGACGGTGCGCATGGAATAAGCGAAGCGCTCGCGCAGGGCGAACGCGAGGGCCAGCCACCACACCACGATGACGCCGCCGAGCGTCCATGCGGTGGCGCTCGAGGAGTCGCTCGTGGCGAGCAGAACCGCGGCCGTGGCAACGGCCGGCGCGCCGGCGGCCAGCGCGAAGATGAGAAGCCGGTTTTCGAAGCTCAGCGGACGGGGCATTTGATGCCGCCTCAGGCGATGCCGTAGCGGTCCAGCCGCCGGTAGAGCGCGCTGCGGCTTAACCCGAGCGCGGCCGCGGCCCGGCTCACATTGCCTTCGTATTTCGACATCGCTTTGCGGATGAGCAGCGCCTCCACCTGTTCCAGACTCAGCTCTTCCATGCGCTGGGGAGCTTTCGGCGCGCGCAGACCGGGATCGCCCGGCTGAATCTTTTCCGTATTCGATAACAGCACGGCGCGCTCGATGGCATGCTGCAGTTCGCGCACGTTCCCCGGCCAGTCGTGCTCCAGAATCATCCGCATGGCCGCGGGCTCGAAACCGTTCGCCGCTTTGCGGTATTTCGCCGCGTATGTCGAAAGGAAGAGACTGGCCAGCGCCGGAATATCCTCGCGCCTTTCGCGCAGCGGCGGCAGATGAATCTCGATCGCGTTCAAACGATAGAGCAGATCCGCGCGGAACCGGCCGGAGGCGACTTCTTCGTGCAAATCGGCATTGGTGGCCGAGAGCACCCGGACGTTCACCTTGATGGTGCGGGAGGAGCCGACGCGCTCAAGTTCGCCGGTCTGCAGAACGCGCAGCAGCCGCGCCTGCTGCGTGGGCGAGATGTTCGCGATCTCGTCGAGGAACAAGGTGCCTCCGTCAGCCAGTTCGAAGCGCCCGATCCGGTCTGACTTGGCGTCGGTGAATGCGCCCCGGACATGTCCGAACAATTCGCTTTCGAACACGCCTTCGGAAAGTCCGCCGGCGTTCACGGCAACCAGCCTTCGCCCGCTGCGGTGCGAGACCGCGTGAATCGTCTGGGCCACCACTTCCTTGCCTGTACCCGGCTCGCCGGTGATCAGAATGTTGGCGTCCGAAGGGCCCACGTCGCCAATCATGCGGAGCACGTGTTTCATCGCGGCCGATTCGGCAATGAACACCGGACGGTCCACCGCGCGCAGCACGCGGTCTTCGGCTTCCAGTTTCCGCGCGGTTCGCAGCGCGTGCGCCAGATCCACCTGGGTACGCACGATGGCGAGCAGCCGGGCGTTGTCCCAGGGCTTCTGGATAAAATCGCGCGCGCCGCGCCGCATCGCTTCCACCGCGATATCCACGGTCCCCCACGCGGTCATCACGATGAGGGGCAGCAGCGGATCGCGCTGCTGGATGGCGGCGATCAGATCCAGGCCTTCGGTCCCGCTGGTGGTATCGCGCGCGTAGTTCAAATCGATAATCGCGCCATCGAATTCGCGCTGGTCGAGCAGCGCCAGAACGGCGGCGGGCGAATTCGCCTGTTCGGTGACGTAGCCTTCGGGCTTCAGCAGCAGCCGCAGCGCTTCGAGAACGTCGGGCTGGTCGTCCGCAATCAGAATCCGTGCCGCGGACATTTCAATTCACAATCCAGCCGTCGGCCAGATTGATGGTGCGATGCCCGAATTCGGCGTTTCTTTCCGAGTGAGTCACCTGAATGATGGTAGTGCCTTCGTCATTCAGCTTTTTGAAGAGATGCATGATTTCTTCGCCCTGGGCTGAGTGCAGATTGCCGGTCGGCTCGTCGGCGAGAATCAGCTTCGGTTTCGCGATCACCGCGCGCGCCACCGCCACCAGCTGCTGCTGGCCTCCGGAAAGCTGGCTCGGGAAGAGGTCCTTTTTGCCCACGATGCGAAAACGGTCGAGCGTGTCCGCCACCAGCGCCGCGCGCTCGCTCTTTTTGATGTTCCGATAAGAGAGCGGCACGTCCAGATTCTCCGCAACCGTCAAATCGTCCAGCAGATGATAGCTCTGGAACACGAAGCCGATATAGCGCTTGTTCAGCTCGATTCGCTGCCTCGGATTCAGCTTGTGCACCGGGTTCTGGTCGAGAGAGTATTCGCCCGCCCACGCATTGTCGAGCATCCCGATGACGTTCAGCAGCGTCGATTTGCCCGAGCCGGACGGACCCATGATGGTGATGAACTCGCCATCGCCGATATCCAGGTTGATGCGGCGGAGCACCCAGGTTCGTGCTGGTCCGGTCTGGTAGGAACGCTCGACGTCGCGAAGCTGGATAAGGGGATTGGTCATCTCTCGATCATTCATAGCGCAGCGCTCTTCGCGCCCGGCGAAACCACCCGTTTCGGGTCCGCGCGCCCGGCACAGGCCGCAAAAGGCTCAACATTACCGTGCAGGAAAGGGCAAAAGTACCTGCCCGCCAGTATCGCTTCCCGGCACGCGTACACGTACGATTGGGGTGTAAGGGGCAGGAGCCCAGATGCGGTCCGGACAATTTCGTCGCGCTGTAGCCAATGCGGTGTTTCTCCTGTTTGTCGCGGCGGTGGCCGTGGTTGCGCAGTATCCTCCACCGGAGCCCCTGCCCCCTGGAACTCCCCCGCCTGCGGCGCAGGCGCCTGCCACTCCGATTCCCCCCGAGCAAATGAACAATCTGGTGGCCCCGATCGCGCTCTATCCGGATCCGCTGCTGGGAGAGGTGCTCGCGGCATCCACTTACCCATCGGAGATCGCCGAAGCCGACCAGTGGGTTCACGATCATCCGCACTGGCATCCGTCGAAGCTGATGGACAAGGCGAAGAAGCAGAACTGGGATCCGAGCGTGCAGGGACTGGTGGCGTTTCCGCAGGTGCTCGATATGCTTTCCCGGAACTTCAACTGGACCACTCAGCTGGGAAATGCGTTTCTCGCGGATCAGGCAGGTGTGATGCAGGCGGTGCAGCGCATGCGCGCGCAGGCCGAAGCTGACGGCAGACTTCATTCCACGCCGCAGGAAATCGTGAACACGCAGGACCAGAATGGCCAGGCGGTCATCACGATCCAGCCCGCCAATCCGGATGTATGGTACGTGCCCACTTACAATCCGGCCTACGTCTGGGGCCCGCCGGCGTGGGGCGCGTATCCGCCGCTGGTTTATCCGGCGATGGGCGCAGGCATCGGCTGGTGGCCCGGATTCGACATCGGCTTGTCGTTCGGCGGCTGGGGCGGGTGGGG
>DAIDJK010000302.1 GCA_027450225.1 Bryobacterales bacterium
GGGACCATCGTGCTGTCGAATGGAATTTCGGCGGTGATGACGAATGCGCCCGCGGAGTTTCTGGTGGCGGTGGACATCGAAGAGCGGCCGGACCGCGGATTGCCGGAGATCCGCATGGGGTGTCCGATGGAGCCGGAGTGGCTGATCGATTTGTTCCCGGACCGCGTGATCGAACGGAACCAGGTGGTGTGGAACCGGCAGGCGGAACGGGTCGAGGCCGTTTCGTCGATTGTGTATGACGAACTGACGATCGACGAAACGCGGGGCGGCCCGGTGGACGATGCGGAAGCGGCGCGGATGCTGGCGCAGAAGGCGAGAGAGAGCGGGCTGGGGCGGTTCGTCGATGAGGATGAGTTCGCGGGCTTGCGGGCGCGGGCGGAGTTTGCGGCGGAACACGGAGGCATTGCGGCGATTACGGAAGAAGACGTGGACCGCGCGCTCGAATCGCTGGCGTACGGGCTGCGGAGTTTCGCGGAACTGGAACGGGCGGGCGCGGGATTGATTCCGATGCTCGAAACGCAGATGGGCGCGGGGGCGCTTGAACAGATTGCGCCATCGCGAATCCGGCTGCCGGGCGGACGCAGCGTGAAGGTTCACTATGAGCGGGGCAAGCCGCCGTGGATCGCGTCGAGGCTGCAGGACTTCTTCGGGATGACGGAAACGCCGCGAGTGGCGCGGGGACGGGTGCCTGTGGTGGTTCATCTGCTGGCGCCGAATCAGCGGCCCGTGCAGACGACGGTGGATCTCGCGGGATTCTGGGAGCGGCTGTATCCGCAGTTGAGAAGAGAACTGGGGAGACGGTATCCGAAGCACGCGTGGCCGGAACGGCCGGTTTAAGCTGCTAGGCGTGGTGTTCCATGAAGTAGTACGCGATCATGTGGCACACCACCATGTGGCCATCTTCAATGCGGCCCATGTGGGGTTCCGGGACGTGGACGCCGATTTTGGCGAGCGGTTTCAATTTGCCGCCGTCGCGACCGGTGAGCGCGATGGTGACGCAGCCGGTTTCGTTGGCGTATTCGAGCGCCCTGACGACGTTCGGTGAGTTGCCGGAGCCGCTGATGGCCATGACGATATCGCCGGGTTGCGCGAAGTTCCTGAGCTGCTCGACGAAAACGCAGTCGTAGCAGACGTCGTTCGAGTAAGCGGTGATGGTGGGCAGGGAATCGGTGAGCGCCATGATGCGGAAGCGCGATTCGCGATTGAAACTGGCGCCCTTGACGATATCGCAGGCGAAGTGCGAGGCGGTGGATGCGCTGCCGCCGTTGCCGCAAACGAAGATATGCCGGCCATGGGCGCGGGCCTGCTCGAAGGCGGCGATGACGCGGGCGACGGCGTCGGCGTCGATCGAATCGAGGGCGGTTGCGAGCTGGTTCCGATAGCTGGTGGTGAAGTCTCTGTGGGCGGTGTTCATCTGGTTACGCTTCCCTGGCGGAGGTAGGCATCGTCGCCGCGAATCCAGTCCTCGCGGGCGGGAGAGAACAGATCCGTGGCTTCGCAATCTTCGAGCACCACCACACTATGCGGCAAATCCGGGGGAACCCGCAATACCCCTCCGGCGCGCAACTCATATTCCTCCCCATCGATCCGGAACACGAGAGCGCCGCTCTGGACCATGCAGACCTGTTCGTTCGGATGGCGATGTTCGGGCACGACGGCGCCTTTGGCGAGGCGGAGGCGTGATATCGTCATTTGCGGGGTGTGGATCACCTGCCTTGTGACCTGTGGGTTCATCTGTTCAACGGGGACGGATTGCCAGTTGTAACGGTCCATGGAGGTCAGTATCCTATTTATTTCGCATGAAAGGCATTGTTCTGGCGGGCGGAACGGGATCCAGGCTTTTCCCGCTCACCAAAATTACCAATAAACATCTTCTTCCCATATACGACAAGCCGATGATCTATTACCCGATCCAGACGCTTGTGGATGCGGGGATTCGCGACATCATGGTGGTGACCGGGGGCAAGAATTCCGGTGATTTCCTGCGGCTTCTGGCCAATGGGCGGCAGTTTGGATTGAAGCATATCGCTTACACGTACCAGGAGGGGGAAGGCGGCATCGCGGAGGCGCTGGGCCTGTGCGAGCATTTTGCGGACGGGCAGAAGGTCTGCGTGATTCTGGGCGATAACATTGTCGAGAAGAGCATCCGTCCGGCGGTGGAGGCTTTCCGGCGGCAGGAACGGGGCGCGCGCATTCTCCTGAAGGAGGTGCCGGACGCGGAACGTTTCGGGGTGGCGGAATTCGAGGGGGACCGCATCATCGGGATCGAGGAAAAACCGGAGAATCCGAAGTCGCGGTACGCGGTGACCGGCATCTACATGTACGATCCGACCGTGTTCGCCAAAATCGCCACGCTGAAGCCGTCGCGGCGCAATGAACTGGAGATCACGGACGTGAACAATGCCTATATCCACGAAGGCGCGCTGGCATTCTCGATGCTGCAGGGCTGGTGGACGGACGCGGGCACGTTCGATTCGCTGCTTCGGGCGGCGAATCTGGTGGCGCACAGCAAGGTGTCCGGGGCGCGGGCCCATGCCGAGGCGCTGACAATATGACGGCAGTGGCTTTCGAAAAAACCATCGACATCCCGGTCTGCGATTCGGGAATCGGCGATGTGATCACGAGCGTGGAATCGACCCGCCTCATCGAGGGCGTGCGATGCGCGCCGATCGCGATCTGGCCGGATGACCGGGGGTACTTTCTCGAGGTGCAGCGGGCGGGGCTGGGACTGGTTTCGCAGTTCCCGAAGGAGACGACCCAGATTTCAGCAGCGCTGAACTATCCGGGGATCATCAAGGCGTTCCACTATCATCTGCATCAGACCGATGTCTGGACGCCGGCGATGAACATGCTGCAGGTGGCGCTGATCGATTTGCGCCCGTTGTCGCCGACCTATGGGCGCCGCAACACGATTTACGCCGGCAATCTCCGGCCGTGGCAGATACTGATTCCGCCCGGCGTAGCGCACGGGTACAAGGTACTCGGCGCGGGTCCGTCGCTGCTGATTTATGCGACTGACCGGTTTTACGATCCGTCGGATGAAGGCCGCATTCCGTATGACGACCCGCGGCTGAACTACGACTGGGAACTGCAGCATAAGTAAGTGCGCATCGCGCTCGACGCTACTCCTCTCACTGTTTCGTCCGGGGGACTTCCACGCTATGTCGGCGAACTCGGGGTTGCCCTGGCGCGCGCGTATCCGGAAGACGAATACGTCTACCTGTCCGACCAGCCGTTCTCGATGCCTTCGGACGCGCCGGTGAACCTTACGCGCGGGCGCGGCGTAGAGAGCCCGGCGGACCGGCGGTGGTGGTTATGGGGACTGCGGAGGGCGATTCGGTCGGCGAACGCCAATTTGTTCCACGGGACGAATTTCGAGGTCCCATATCTGGGAGGCGTTCCCGCGATACTCACCATTCACGATCTTTCGCCGTGGCGCGACCGGGCGTGGCACGACGCGGCCGACCGGGTGCGGCAGCGGATGCCGTGGCTGCTGAAGTTCCGGCGCGCGTGCGAGATTCTCACGGTGAGCGAGGCGGTGCGCCGCGAGGTGGTGAACTATTTCGGTGTGGATCCCGGGATCGTGCATGCGGTTCCGCTGGCGGCGTCGCCGAACTTCCGGCCGATCGTTCCGTCCCACACGGGGCTGCGGCCGTTTTTTCTTTTCGTGGGCACGCTGGAGCCGCGCAAGAACATTCCGGCTTTGCTGGAGGCATGGCGCGCGACGCGTGAGCAGACCGGCGCCGATCTGGTGATTGCGGGGCGGCTTCGCTCGGATTTTCCGCCGCTGGCGTCGGAGGACGGGCTGGTGATTCTCGGCGAGGTGGCGGAGGATGAATTGCCGAGGCTCTATTCCGAAGCGCTGGCGTTCGTCTACCCCACGCATTACGAGGGCTTCGGCCTTCCGGTGCTCGAAGCGATGCAGTGCGGCTGCCCGGTGATTACTTCGGCGGACCCGGCGGTGGTGGAGGTGTCCGGCGGGGCCGCGATCCACGCCGCCTCCGGAGCGGAGATTGCGGATTCGATGCGCGCCATCGCGGCGCGTCCCGAACTGCGGGCAAGCATGCGCTCGGCCGGCTTGCGGCGCGCCGAACTGTATTCGTGGGAGCGGACCGCGAAGCTGACGCGCGCCGTTTACACGCAGGCTCTCGGAGACCGCGACTGAACGGACCGGTTTTGATCGTTTCACCGGAACCGCCGTATCCGCTGCATGGCGGCGGGGCATACCGGACGGCGGCGCTGGTTCATTATTTTGCGCAGATCGCTCCGGTCGATCTCATCTACATTTCAAATACGGGACAACCGGCTCTGCTGCCCGAGGGGCTGGTGCGCTCACAGAGCGTGATTGCGCTGCCGCCGCACGGCAACGGGAAAGCGGCGCGCTATTTCCGGAATGCGATGCGGGCGGGGCTGGGAGTTCCACCGCTGATCGACCGCATGAGCGGGCTGGGTGGGCGGATCGAAGAGGCGATCGCCGGCAGGCGGTATGAGATTGGCGTGATCGAACACTTCTGGTGCGCGCCTTACGTGGAAGAGATATCGCGGGCTGCGTCGCGCACGGTGCTGGATATGCATAACGTGGAGTCGGTTCTGCATGAGCGCTGCGCGGCGAGTGAAGGCGGACTGGCGGCGCTTGGGCATCGGCGGTTTGCGCCCGCTTCGCGGAATCTGGAGGCGAAACTGCTTCCACGCTTTGACGCTGTTCTGGCGGCTTCGGAAGAGGACGCGGCGCAGATCAGCCGGATTTCACCGGCGGCGAAGACGATGATCTGGCCCAATGCTCTGCCGATGAGAGAAATCCCGCGGGTGGAGCGGAACGGAACCGTTGGATTCTCCGGGAATTTCGAATATCACCCCAATATCGATGCGGTCCGTTTTCTTGTGAACGAGATATGGCCGCTGATCCGGCTCCGGTATCCGGATTTGAAACTGCGGCTGATTGGCCGGGGCGATCATCATATTCGAGGTTTGATTCGGCACGACAATTCGATTGAAGCAACCGGTCAAATCGAAGATGCGATGGCGGAGATCGCGGCCTGCGAAGTGGTGATTGCGCCGCTTCGCGCGGGCAGCGGGACACGCATCAAAATACTCGAAGCGTGGGCAGCCGCGCGGCCCGTGGTGGCGACTCGTATGGCGGCGGAAGGGCTGTCCGCAACTCACAACGACAACTGTCTTTTGGAGGATGCGCCGGAACAATTCGCCAGCGCGGTGGTTTATCTTCTTGATTCCAGCCAGGAAAGGGAACGTATTGGGATGAGAGCGCGTCGTACGTTCGAACACTGTTATACCTGGCGGGCAGCGTGGGATCAACTCGATTTCCTGCTGCAAGTGCTGCGTTCAGAAGAACTTTGACCGATATACTGAATGAGTCGAATGCGCTTCGCCGTTGACGCCCACGCCATAGGGCGCCACCTCACAGGCAACGAGGTTTATATACGCAGCCTGCTCCGGGAATTCGCGGAGATAGACGAGAATTCGGAGTTCATTGCGTATGTTTCCGAACTGGAAGCCGAGCAGGCGATTCCGGAGCGGTTCGAAATTCACCACGTTTCAAAAGACCCGTGGAAGCGCCTTGGCTGGGACCTTGGCCGCGCAGTGCGTTCTGCCCGTCCGGATCTGCTGCATGTGCAGTATACGGCTCCACTGGGCGTTCGCGTGCCTGTAGTGGTGACGGTGCATGACGTGAGTTTTCTCGAACACCCGGACTTTTTCACCGCCGCCCGCCGGCAGCAGCTGCGGTTCACGGTGGCGAGGACGGTGAAAACGGCATCGCGAATCATCACGGTGAGCAACTTCTCGCGGGACGCGATCCTCCGGCATTACGACGTTCCGGCCGGCAATGTTCACGTGATACCGAATGCGGCGAATCCTTACTTCCGGCCCGTGAATCGGGAACGGGCGCGGCACAACCTTCGGGAACGGCTGCCCTTCGATAAGCCGTTCATTCTGTCGGTGGGCGATCTGCAGCCGCGCAAGAATC
>DAIDJK010000303.1 GCA_027450225.1 Bryobacterales bacterium
TTCCCCGCCCGCCCCGCAGTCGGACGCCGCCGCCCCGGCCGCTCGTCCCCGCTCGCCGCGCATGGGCCGCCTCGCGCGCCGCCTGGCGTCCGCCGTCCTGCCAGCCTCCGCCGTCATCGCCGGCGCTTCCGCGGGCGTCTACGTACATTACCGTGGCGGCGCCCCGGCTGAGAACCCGGTCCCCATCTTTTTCCAGCAGCAGAGCCGCGCCGCAGGCCTCGAGCTGCGCGCCGAACGCTCCGCTGATGGCGTCACTCTCGCGTGGAATCCCGCTTCGCCGGTGGTCGCGCGCGCCGATCACGGAGACCTGCTCATAGACGACGGCCACTCCCGCTCCGAAGCGCCGCTCAGCGCCGCGCAGCTCCATTCCGGCCGCTTCCAATGGCGCGGTCTGCCCGGCAGCACGCGCTTCGAAATGCGCGTGATCGCCGCGGGCGGCGGCGAGTATCTCGAATCGATTCGCGTCATCGTCCCGCCGGAACAAAGCGGCTCTTCCGGCAGCCCCCACTGATTTCCGGATGCTATTAAATCTGCTTCACCATCCCGTCCCCCGCGCACCGTTTCCATGCATCCGCGCGTCTTCCGGTACAGGCGAATTCTGAGATCGAACCATGGCCCTCAGCGGGAATTCATCGAACATGTCAGGCGGCGCGGGAACCGCGGATCCGGCCGACATCGAATATCTCAATCACGAACCGGAAGGCGCGCCGCTCGGCATTCACATGCATCTCGATGCCGTTGACGGCATCGCGCGCGACGTTATCGAAGGCCTCAAGGCTCTGCCGCGCCGCGGCGTCGAAGTCGGCGGCCTGCTCCTCGGCAGGGTGATCGGCGCCGACGTCTGGATCGAACGCTACCAGCGCATCGAGTGCGAGCATCGCTTCGGCCCGCAGTTCGCCCTCGATACCCAGGATCATCGCGAACTCGAGCGCGCCGCGCAGCACATCGCGGAAACCACGGAGCTGTCCGTCGTCGGTCTCTATCGCAGCCACACCCGGCCCGGACTCCAGCTCGACGAATCCGATCTCGAACTCACCGGGCGCTATTTCAGCGATCCCTCTGACCTTGTTCTCCTCATCCGCCCCGATTCCGCGCGCGAGATTTCCGCGCGCTTCTTCGCCCGGCAGCAGGATGGCGTAATGGAACCGGTCGGCGGCGCCTTTGCCTTTCGCGGACGTCTCTTCGGTCCCGTCGATTCCGTTCTGCTTCCACCGGAGGGCATCGCGTTCGATCCGGCAGCGGAAGTCGCCGAAAGGGCACGGCTCGCCGCCGAAGAGGAAGCCGATCCGGCTGAAGCCACCCGCGCCACATCTGCCGCGAAAATCGAGCCTGCGCCGCCTTCCGCTGCGGAAAACGCCCCGGACCGGCCGCTCCTGAACCCGCCTGTTGAACGCATGCGCCGCCTGGTTCCGGACTTCGCGCCCGCCGCTCCGGCAAACGATCCCAACCGGGAACCGGTCGAGCCGGGCGGCGTCTTCTCGTTCGATGCCCGTCCCAGAGATTCCGGCCCGCGCTTCGCCATCGAGCCGGAACCGTCTCTGCTCCGCAGTTTCGCCGCGAAATGGTGGCCGCTCGCCGGCGCCATCGCCCTGGTTGGCGCCGCCATGTGGATTCTGGTCGCTCAGAGCCGTCATCCCTCGTCATCGGTCAGCGCCCCGGCGGCGTCCGGCCCGGCCGCGGAGTACAGGCCCGTCGGAATGTATGTCGATCCGGGGCCGCAGCGCTGGCGCATCTCCTGGAATCCTTTGGCCACCGCGTTCTCCGGCGCGCGAAGCGTGGCTCTGTTCGTTCACGACGGCGACGCCGAAGATCACGTGGATCTCACCCGGCAGGACGTGCAGCAGGGCACTTACTCCTGGCAGCCAAAGGGCAACGACGTCACTTTCCGTCTGGAGGCCATCGACGCCGCCGGTCGAATCTCGGCCGAATCGTTTCGCGTGATCCGTTCCGCCCCCGCGCCGGCCGAAGCCGCGCAACCTGCCTCTGCCCTCCCCGCAGCCGCGCCTTCGGCCCCCGCGGCCAGGCCCGCTGCGCCCCGCGTCATTCCCGCGAAAGCCACCCACAGGGTTCCGCCGGTAGTTCCTTCGAGCATCCGGCCCCGCATTCGCGGCGTGATTCCAATTGACGTTCGTGTCCACATCGATGCGCGCGGCCGCGTCGTAAGCGCCACGCCCACTTCAAGGCCCGCCGCCGGATTGAACAGCTATCTTGCGTCGCGAGCCATTTACGCCGCGCGTCTGTGGCGCTTTGCTCCCGCGCGCGAGAACGGCAGGGCCGTCCCCAGCACTCAGACCATTCACTTCGTATTTGAGAAGTAGCTCGCCGCCAGCGCCTTCAGTTCCAGCGCATTCTTCGGCGCATAGCCCGAATCGTCATTGTCGAAGTAGACCCATGCGTCGCGTCCTTCCTCATGCCAGTTCACGATGCGCCGCGCCCATTCCGCCAGCGTGGCTTCCGGGTAATCGCCCTGATACCTGCCCCCCGGACCGTGAAGCCGCACATAAGCCAGCTTCGAAGTCACCGCCATGGGCGATTGGTAGCCCGCCAGATCGAATATGCAGTACCCCGCCCCGAACGCCCGCAGGATCTCGTAAACCGGTTCCGAATTCCAGCTTTGGTTTCGGAATTCGAACGCATACTCGTAATGCCGCGGAAGATATTCGAGAAAATTCCGGAGCCGTTCCGCATCCACCGGCCACTGCGGCGGAAGCTGGAACAGGACCGGACCCGCCTTTTCGCCCAGGATATCGATGCGGTCGAAGAATTTCGCAACACTGGTTTCCGGATCTTTCAGCTTCTTCATATGAGTGATGAAGCGGCTCGCTTTCACCGCGAAACGAAACCCGGAAGGCGTTGCGTCCCGCCACTGCCGAAGCGCCGCTTCTGAAGGTAGCCTGTAGAAGCTATTGTTCAGTTCCACGGTGTCAAACTGGCTCACGTAATATGCCAGCATCGCGCTCGCGGGTGTCCCGGCCGGGTAAAATTTCCCCATCCAGTGCCGGTAATGCCATCCTGAAGCGCCGATCCGAATCTCGCCTTTATTCTTTTGCGCCATCAATTTTGGGAAACTCCGCCGGTCGCCTGAGGCAAACTATAGAGAATGTTGGTTTCGCCTCTGGCTTTGCGAGATGTCTGAAACCAGGGCGCCTTTGTACACGTTCCGACAACTTGACGATCAATCGGCTTAATTCATGAAATTGCATTCCTGTTTCTCCGGCGGGCGCATGTTCGCCTTCGCCGCGTTCGCAACATCGGCGCTGTTTCCCGCCGCCGCCCAGGTCCCCGCCGTCACGGGACACTATGCGCTCATCCTGCGGGACGGCGCTGTCGTCGCCCAGACCCATGCGAGCGGAGCCGCAACCGCCGCCGTTGCCGCCCGCGGCCGCATCGAAGCCTCCCAGGCGGCAGTTCGCTCTGAACTGGCGTCGCGCCACTTCAACGTCGTCGCCTCCACCACGGATGTGCTGAACGCCCTCTTCGTCAACGCGCCGTCCAACCGCGTCGCCGAACTCCAGTCCGTTCCCGGCGTCATCGCCGTAGTTCCGCTGCTGCGCAAGCACATGCTGCTGAACGATGCCACCCAAATCATGAACGGCCCGCAAGCCTGGACTCTGCTCGGCGGCCTCAGCAATTCCGGCGCTGGCATCAAAATCGGCATCCTCGATACCGGCATCGACCAGACTCATCCCACATTTCAGGACAGTTCGCTTCCCATGCCGCCCGGCTTTCCAAAGTGCGATGTGCAAAGCAACTGCGCCCATTTCACCAGCAATAAGGTGATCGTCGCCCGCAGCTATGTCTCCATTGACGCTGCCGGTTTCACCACCAACGCCGCGGAAAGCTCCCAGCCGGACGATTACAGCGCCCGCGATCGCGTCGGCCACGGCACTGCGGTCGCCAGTTCCGCTGCGGGCAATACCGCCACGGGGGTCGTGACCATCAACGGCATGGCCCCGAAGGCGTATCTCGGCAATTACAAAATCGCCGGCTCGCCGAGCGTCAACGATGGAGCCATCGATGCCGCCATGATCGCCGCTCTGGACGATGCCGTGAAAGACGGCATGAACATCGTGAGCATCTCCTTCGGCGGCTTTGCTCCTTCCGGACCGCTCGACACCGGCGCCGCCTGCGGTCTTGCGGCCGGAGCCCAGTGCGACCCGCTGGCTTACGCTTTCGAAATGGCCGCGCAGGCTGGAACCGCGATCCTCGCCGCGGCCGGCAATGATGGCAGCGGTGGCCCTTATTCTTCATCCACTACCACTTCTCCCACGTATGAGACCGTAGGCTCACCCGCCGATGCGCCTTCCGTCATCGCCGTCGGCGGCGTCAGCAATTCGCACGGCTTCAACCCGGCTGTTATCGTCACCGGCAATCCGGCGTTGCCCAGTTCGGACGTGCCGACGAGTCTCAATCTCATTCAGGCCAACTTCTCAGACGCGTCGTCGCCTTACGGCGCTTACTCCGGCGCCCTGGTCGATCTTGCTCAGATAGGAGCCGCGGACGACCTTGCCTGCAACCCCCTGCCGCCTTTCTCGCTTAACGGCGAGATCGCTCTCATCGCCCGCGGAACCTGCACCTTCGCCGAAAAGATGACGAATGCTGTGAACGCCGGCGCCACTGGCGTCGTGTTCTGGGATAACGTCAACGAGCCGCTGTCGCAGTTCCTTCCTGGCGGCCTTACCAACTACACCCAGCAGACCTTCGCCATCGCCCAGACCGACGGT
>DAIDJK010000304.1 GCA_027450225.1 Bryobacterales bacterium
AGCGTGGCCGCGATAAAGACGAGAGCGAGCCGCGTTCGCAGCGTCATCCGCGCGGGCTCCTTGTTTCCGACTTCTTCAGATCCGCCAGCCGGTAAGGTCCACCGGTCCTGAGCCAGCGCGGCTGCGCGCCACGCGCCGGACGGCCGAAAATCTCGATCAGCCGGGTGATGCTGATACCGGGATCGCCGATAATGCTGAGTTGGTCGCGCGGATCTTCCACCCGAAGGTCGAGCTGAACGTAAAACGGCTGGTCGGGCGGAATCTGAGAGCGGTCGATCGCGAGATTATCGAGGCACCAGTTTTCCGCCTGCGCGGCCGAGAGATGAGAGACCGAGTGTCTCGATTCCGGCCGCTCGCCGATCTTGGTGACCGAAAACCGCTCCTCCCAGATGTCGTAGCTCATCGCGAAACGGGCCACCGAGCGGGCCTGCGCGACAACCGAGTTCGGGTCCGGAGAGATGGTGAGCTGGCCGATGAAGGCGACGGACTGGCCGTCTTTCAGGCGTTCGAGGGGCTTGCCGGAAAGGAAATCCAGATGCGGAGCGGCAATGCGGAGGTAATCGCCATCGAGGTGAGCGGCCAGTTCGCCGGTACTGACGGCGATCGCGAAGGCGCACGATACCCCGGCCGCCGCAAGCGCCGCGATTAAATGCCGTCTGGTCTTTCCGGGCTTCAACATCCGGTCAATAATTCATTCCCGCCATGAAAACCGGCGCGATCCTTCCCTCGACAACAGGAAACGCCATCGTTAACACAAAGATACCCTGCCGGTATGCGACGCCGACCGAATGACGCAAACGGTCCTGCCGGAGAGCATCCCAAAGCGCACCCGCATCATAGAAAATTTCGGCGGTTCCTTGTCCGACCTGATAGCCGTAGGCGAGCGAATTGTGAACCACGCGCGTTCCGCCGAGCGGATCGATCACGTAACGATCCCAACCGCGGAGCGTTTCACTGCTGCCGAGGATGTAACGCTCGAACATCGGCGCATTGCCCGATATGAAACCGCCGAACACTTCTTCACTGGCTATCTGGCGGCCAGAGCGGATTTCGTAGCGAAACATCATGGTGTGGCGGGCGTAGGCGTAATCCGAACCGAGGCTGCGGGCGCCCGCGCGCAATGAGTACCCGGCGATGACCGCCTGCTGCAGTGTTCCTTCGATGGTCCGGTTATAGCGAACGTCTGCCGTGATGGCGTTGGCGGAGCGTTCGACGCCGCCGGGGATTTCCGACTCCATGTGCTCGAAGCTGGTCCCGAGCGAGACGGTGAGCGGCCGGGCAAGGACGAATGTCAGATGTGGGGCGAAATTTCGACGCGCGTGGTAGAGGTAGTAATCTCCGCCGCCGGCCGCGGCCACCGTGGACGGGCGCCACTGCTCGTGGAAATCGTCGAATTCGAAGCCGAAGCGGACCCGGTCGGTTCCCAGCCGATTGTTGTCGTAGCGAACGCTCACGCCGGTGAAGCGCTCGGCCAGATCATCGCCGTTGCTGACGGCGCCGACGGTGAGCGTGTTTTGTCCGAGGCGCGCAATGCCATCAACTTCGCCCGAGAATTTCTGCTCGGAATGATAGAGGAATTTGGG
This sequence comes from Bryobacterales bacterium, assembly GCA_027450225.1. GTDB lineage: Bacteria > Acidobacteriota > Terriglobia > Bryobacterales > Bryobacteraceae > BOG-234. The sequence continues at coordinate 1,584 of DAIDJK010000304.1, forward strand.
GACGGCGACATCGAAGGCGACGTCCTTCCGCTCGACTTCGAAGTTAACGCGAATGCGGCCGGGGGCGCTGCCTTTCAGCAGCCGCTGCGAAACCGTCCGCAAATGGAGTTCACGCCGGATCTGATCGGCCAGGTCATCGAGCACCGTCATATCGCAGCGGGCGCCGACGAGCGAGTTCAAACGATCGCGGAGCATGCCGGGCAGATGCACCGCTTCCGCGCCGTTTACCTCGACGCCCGAAATGGAAACGCTTTCGATGACGTACTGCTGATTGACGTTGGTTTCCGCAGCCGCGCGGTCGAACGACTGACCGGCGGGAAGCTGGAGAGCGGCTGCAGCCACAAGCAGGGGTATGGCAGGAAGATGCCTGAAGCGGAGACGGGCGAGAACCATTGCCGGGTCGTTCGCAACCCGCATACCCGCCCATAAGTGATTGATTTTATTGCTGAAATAGGAAATGTCCTGTGAATTCGGGATCACAGGTGTGTGCGGGGCGCCTGTAGCGGCTGCCACAGAGGGACGGAAGCGCGGTTTACAGGGCTTTGGCGAGTTCGGTTGCGAAAGCGCTTCGAGGTTCGTTGTCGCGCTTGCGGCCACCGCGGCGGTCGGCGCCATTCGTGCGGCTCCGCTGATCGCGTCCGCCACCATTTGCCTGCACCGCCGGAGCGCCTTTTGCGCCTTTCGACGGCTGGGCAGGGTTGGCGCGAAGCACTTTATCTTCGAGCGGCGCCCGGTCGAAGCGGCGGATGATCGCCGACATCTCGTCCTGCGTGGGCGCCTCCACGAATGCGAAGCCTTTGGACTCCTGTGTTTCGTGGTTCCGGATGACTTTGATTGAATCCGCGACAAGGTCTTCCGCAGCGAGCCATTGTTTAATGTCGTCGGCGGTGACCCAGGTGGGTAAATTGCCCAGGAAGACAGTAAAGCTCATTCAGTTAATTCGATTCACTCCGTTGGTTGGAAATTTGTGGCTGATCAAGAGGAGAGGGAAATCCGTTCTCTTGCCTACCTGATACTAACAGACCACTTTCGGCCATGCAATGTTACTTCTCGCCGATGTTGTTGCAATCACGGGTCCGAAAGTCGGGCGGGGATTGTGACGACGACCGGAGGGATTCCCAAAGCAGGCGGCAAGTGCGTCTTAACTATTGATGCGGTGGAATTCATGAAGGATTCCCGGGCCAGAGATCCTCCGGCGCAGCGTCGGTCTCGCGCATCGCCAACGCCCGGTCGATGTCTTCCACGCGTACTGTTTCCGCCGAGAGTGCCCGGTCCGCAAGGACAATCAGACCCTGCATCGCCGACACGCGCCCGGCGTATTCCCAGGCATCGGTGTAAATATCACCGGAGCCGATATCGACAAGGGCAGAAAGGAGGTGTCGGATCTCTGGCGTCATTCTGCGTGACATCATATCCGGGTGGCATTGACGCCTGAGCGCAGCGCCTTCCTGAAGACGAGATTCAAAGCCGCCGCGAAGACACAGCCCGATATCCCAAAACTGCGCAGAGTTCTGCTCGCGCTCGGCGGCGAAATGCTGGTCGCGCCGCCGAACGCCGATCCTCTCATCCCGGAGTTGATCGAGTTTGGCTTCGTTTTTTCGAGTCCCGTGGCCATGCGCGCAGGCCGCGCCAGCGAATGTCACGCAAACGTAGCCCGACTATGGGCGCACAAGAGGCGTTTTTTGTGCGCTATCGGGACCGGCTACGCCCTGAGTGAAGACGGCCTCTGGCGGCAGCACTCGTGGGGAATCAGCCGTACCCGAATCATCGAGACGACGGTTCCCCGCGTGGCGTATTTCGGCCTGGCCATGTTCGGCGAACGAGCCGACGTATTCGCGGTGCCGAACCTCGGCTGAGTCGCTCAGTCGCCTGGGCAGGAGCGGCGTTTAGAGCCGGGGGCTGCCTCCATTCGCGGTTTGGCCGTCGCCGACTGCTCCGCTCTTCTCCGTTTCAGCGTTGCTCGTGATCGTGTCGATCGCCGCCAATAGTGTTCGAATCTCGTGTTGAGCGAATGCCTGGCAGTCCGAGTAGAGCTTCCTCAGTGCGTCCGGCAGAGCTTCGCGGATGGCAGGCAGGATTGCTTCAAACTCCGGAAACGCGCCACGAAAGGAACGTATCCTCTCGCTATTTCCGGCCAGCTTCGCTTTCCGTTCCAGCTCATCTGTCCAGATGCTGCGCCAGTAGCTGCAGGTCTGGCATCGCTCCTGGCATCGAGTTCCGTCGTGAGCCAGGAACGAGGCCCAGCCAGAATCCGCGAGCAGGAGGCGCTCCAGCGAGTCGTCGCGGCGCTTTTCGCTGTTGCACCTTTTACACGCCACCAGCACATTTCCGGCCACGTGAAGGCCCGCGCGATAGCGATTCATGCCGTCGAGATGTTCGACGATGCAATGCGGTTCGGCGAGAGGACGAGAGCAGTACGGACAGTTGTTTTCGAACCACTGGAGGACCAGTTTCCGATAGTCTTCGCCGTCGACTCTGTATCTCCAGGTCCGGGCGACTGTCCGGCTCAGCTCGTGGAGGAACATGCTGACCAGCTTGTTCGCGACGTCGGATTTGGCCCGCCTTGTCGCAGAACGCAGCAGCGAGGTCGGGTCCCTCAACTCTCATCTCCGAAAAGCCAGCTGACCTCGACGCCCAGAGCGGTCGCAAGCGCCTTCAGTTCGTAGTCGAGGACATGGCGATGATTGTTCTCGATCTTCGCGACCGCTGCCCGGTCCAGCTGAATCCCGAGTCGCGCCAGCTTCCCCGAAAGGGCGTCCTGGGTAACCGGAGGGTCAGAAAGGTTCCGCGCCTCCGCAACGCGCGGCCCAATGATGTTCTTGCCTCCCGGACCTCTGGACACACGATGAGCGTACCGGCGGACCCGGCCCGTGAGTGTTCCAGATTAGAACATTGCAGAGAATGGCGGGAATGCGCGTGGCATCAGCTTTCAGCCGTCCCGAGAAAATGGGCAAAGAAACTGAAGCGGTTCCTCGGCGGCTCATGCCGGGGCACGTTGTCTATTTCCAGTTCAGCGCGAGATTCACGAACGACGCCACGGGAATACCCGTCGGCCCCTTCGCCATCCAGGGCTTTGGGTCATCGAGCCACGCCGTGCCAGCAATATCAAGGTGAACCCAGGGGGTTTCACCCGCGAATTCCTTCAGGAACATGGCCGCCGTGCAGGCGCCGCCCCAGCGTCCCCCGATGTTCTGAATATCGGCGTAGACGGTCTTGAGCTGCTCCATGTAGTCGTCATCGAGCGGCATGCGCCACATCTTCTCGCCCGCGTCCTTCGAGGCGTGGAGAAAGCGCTCGGTGAGTTGCTCGTCGTTGGTAAAAACTCCCGTGCTGACGTAGCCGAGAGCGACCACGATGGCGCCGGTGAGCGTCGCGGCGTCCACCAGGTGCGTGCAGCCGAGTTGTTTCGCGTAGGCAATAGCGTCGGCCAGAATCAGGCGTCCTTCGGCATCGGTGTTGAGGATTTCGATGGTCTTTCCGGACAGCGAAGTGACGATGTCACCGGGCCGCTGGGCTTTGCCGCCGGGCATGTTCTCGACCGCGGGGATGAAGCCGGTGACCGGGATGGACGGTTTGAGTTTCGCGATCGCCTGCATGGCGCCGATCACGGCCGCGCCGCCCGCCATATCGTACTTCATTTTCTCCATACCTTCGGCGGGCTTGATGGAGATGCCGCCCGTATCGAAGGTGACGCCCTTGCCGACGAGACCGAGATGAGCCGCGCCTGAGGCCGCCTGCGCCGGTTTATAGCTGATGACCATGAGCGCGGGCGGTTCCACGCTGCCCTGCGCCACGCCGAGGAGCGCGCCCATGCCGAGCTGGCGCATGCGGCTTTCGTCGAGCAGATCGAAGGCGAGGCCGTTGGCTTCGGCCACTTTACGGGCGGCTTCGGCCATGGTGGTGGGAGTCAGAAGATTCGGCGGCTCGACGGCGATATCGCGGGCCACGTTGGCGGCTTCGGCGATGACGCGGCCATGTTCCAGAGCGGCCTCGAGCGTCGAATCCTGATTGCCGCCGACGGCGATGGTGACGCTCGCAACGGCGGATTTTTCTTCCTTTCTGGACTTGAGGCGGTCGGGTTCCCAGGCGGCGAGGATGACGCCGCGCGCCACGGCTTCGACATGTTCGGCGCCGTTGATGCCGTCATCGAGCGCGAAGGCCAGGCTGCGGACGCCCTTGCCTTTCAGATGCCGGACGGCGGCTCCGGCGAGTTTGCGGAGCGCGGCGGCATCGAATTTCTCGCGCTTGCCCGCGCCCGCGAGCAGCACGCGTTTCGCGGCAAAACCGGGCGCATTGTGCAGCAGCGTGAAGGAAAGAAACTCGCCGGTGGCTTCGCCGGATTCGTAGACGGCCGGGAATTTATCCGCGAAACGTCTGGCGGAGTCGAAGTCGACCAGCACAATGGCATCCGCGTCCAGCCCGGCGGCTTCGGTCCCGGCAGGAGCCGGGCGAGTCAGTCTCACATCCATTCCGTTCTCCCCCCGTTTGGGAATTTGAAATCAGGATCTTGCCTTGCTTGCCCGCACGGCTGCACGCGCTTCCTCTTCGGCGGTGCGGGCGCGCTCGGTTTCGCGCTTGTCATGGAATTTCTTGCCCTTGGCCAGCGCGATTTCGCATTTTACCCTGCCGTTGACGAGGTAAAGGCGGGTGGGTATCAGGGAAAGCCCTTTCTCGCGGGTCTCCACTTCGAGTTTGTCGATCTCACGGCGGTGCAGAAGCAGTTTGCGGACGCGCGTGGGAGCGTGGTTGAACCGGTTGCCGTGGCTGTATTCGCTGATGTGCACGTTGAGAAGCCACGCTTCGTGCTTGTCGACGGAGGCATAGGCGTCCCGAAGTTGCACTTTGCCGGCTTTGATGGCCTTGACCTCCGTACCGGTGAGGGCGATGCCGGCCTCGTAGCGGTCCATGAGGAAGTAGTTATGTCCGGCCTGGCGGTTATCGCTCAGGATCTTCTGGGAGTCGTTTCGGGCGGCCACAACCGGCTTCCTGCCCGGCGTTTCTGGTGAACGGGGCTTTTTCTATTTGAAGGAACTTTTTCTATTCAACGTGCCCGGCGCGTGATGCGTCAGACATTCTGATGATAGAACAGCCCTTCGAGGGGTTCGCTGATCGAGCATCAGTCCTGCCAGAGGGCTACCCGTGCGCCGCTCCGCGCGAGCGGGCGCCCATCGCCGCTGATTGACATGAGGCGTTTCAATCAGATCGCAGCTGTTTTGCTGGCGGCATTTCTGGCCCTTCCGCCCGCTCCGGTGCTGGCAAGTACCCGAAAAGGCGACAAGCTGACGAACGACTCGCGCCGCGAGGAGACGCGCGGCGACTACGACAAAGCCGTCGCTCTGGCGAAGGAAGCGGTGCAGCAGGACCCCGGGGACGTGGCGTATCTTCTGCAGTTGCGCCGTTCCAGCATGGAAGCAGGGTTCGCGCACGTGAAAACGGGCCGGGAACTCCGGGACGCGGGCAAGATCAAGGAAGCGCTCGCGGAGTTCGAGAAGGCGCTCTCTTACGATCCTTCCTCCGATATCGCCCGCCAGGAGCGGGACCGGACGAAGGAGATGATCGAACGGAACAGCCAGCCCGCCGGAGCGGCGCAGGGGGC
>DAIDJK010000305.1 GCA_027450225.1 Bryobacterales bacterium
GTGCCGAACCCCGCCGCGCCTTCGATGAACGCGCCGAACGCAAACGCGATCAGCAGCGCCTGCAGGCGGCGGTCCCCCGTGAGATTGGCCATCGAGTTTTTCACGATCTCGAACTGCCCCGCGCGGACGGTGATGTTGTAAAGCAGGATGGCGGTGAACACGACCCATCCAATGGGGAAAAGACCGTATGCCGCGCCGTAAGTGATGGCGCTGCCCACCAGCGGCGCGGGCATGCCATTTGCGAAGAGCGCGACCGCGGCGGCCCCGGCCAGCCCCACGAGAGAGGAAATCCAGGCGGGCTTGCGGAGGATTCCGATCATTAGCAGCAGGACGAATATGGGGACAGCCGCCACGAGAGCGGAAAGCGGGAGACTACCGGCTACGGGAGTGTAATTGTGCTGCCACATGCGGCGAAACGAATCATATCAGCGGAGTCCCGTCAGGAGCCCGCGCGCTGTTCGAGAGCGGCGATCACTTCGTCGAGCCACGGCTCGCTGTTGCCGCGCCGGCGGCGCGCTTCGCGAATCAGCTTGAGATTATTCGCCGTGGTGCGGGCTTCGAATTTAGGCTCGCGTACGCGGGCCAGGGCGTCGCTCAGATGGGCCGACGCCGTTGCCGCGTCAGAAGCCAGAACCGCCAGTTCCAGCAGCGTGGCGCAATCCCAGTAATCGGGACTGCCGCCGCGGATGCGCTGCTCGACGGCGAAGCGGACGATGGGAATCAGCTCCTGCTTCTTCGTCTGCGACGCCGGCGAGCCTTCAATATCGAGGAGGGTGATGGCGTTGATGCCGGGAAACGCGTCGCGCCAGTCCGCTTCAAACCCGCGCTGGTACGCGTCGATCGCCTGCGCCAGATAACCACGCGCCAGCAGTTCGTTGCCGGATGACAGGGCGGAGCCCCAGAGGTCCTTGTAGACGCGGCCGAGAATGGCGAGCGTTTCCGAGCTGGCGCCGCGTTCGGCGATCAGGTCGTTCAGCACGGCAATGGCATCCTGCGGCCGTCCCGCGCGATTCAGCGCCAGACCGTACTGCTCGCGCATCATCGTCGAGCGTTTCAGAACAGCGGGCAGACGGTGGTAAAGATCGATCATCCGCTGCCATTCGGTGAGCGCGCGATAGCTGAGCAGCAGGTCCACCAGCACGCCGGCCTCGCAGCCATCGAGCTGCCCAAGACTCTGTTCGACGCCGACCAGGGCGTTCAGATCGCAGTTGCGGCGCGCCCGCGCCAGCTCCGCTTTCCGGTCGTTGGCGTAACGCGCGCGGTCGCGGAACGTGTCCGTCTTCAGGTGCGACACATCGGGCGGCTGCATATCCGTAATCAGCTGATACACGGGGCTGTCGGCGACGATGTCCTGGCGCGCCATGTTGCGCAGTTCGGTGAGGCGCGAGGCGATGGCGGCGCGCAGCGGCGCGGCCTGCGCTTCATCGAAGGCGTTTCCGACGGCAAGATCGTAAGGCAGCGCCCGGAGGAAATTCACGTCGAAGGGCATGCGCGTATTTTTCGCGAAGATGGCGAGCGTGGTGGCGGGCCGGGCGGCATGACGGATGCCGAGTTCGTAGAAGACGTTCGGATTGGCGGTGGTCAGATCCGCGACGGCGAAATCGCAGAGCAGCAAACGCTCGAACATCGGTTTGTGAATGATGCCGCCGGTGCGTTCTTCATCGGCGCGGATGCACTCCATCCCCGCCGCGGCCACCGCGGGCTGGATGGCCTGCTGATAGATGGCGTCGAAATCGATATCAGGTCCTCCGGCCGGGTCCTTCTTCGGACCGAACGGCATGAGGACGAAGCAGAGCGGATTTTCCGAGGGCGTCACGCGTGGAGTATTGTCGCAGACGCGCGCCTAACTCGCTGCGAGGGCGGCTACTCGCTGGCGGGAATGACGCCGCCCTTCGGTGGAGCGCTCCAGACCAGATGGCCCGCAAGGTTGTGGATCGAGATGGAGCCCGAGCCATCGATTTCGATTCGCGCTCCGCGGTTTCCGCTGAGGACCAGTTCCGCGCCGGCGATGCCGCTTCGAAGGCTTGCCATGGTGTGGCCCTGCTGATCCACCAGCGTGAAGGAGCGGCCGCGCAGATCCGTGGCTTCCTGCGCGTGCACCGGCGCAACGCCGCGGCTGGCGAGAAAACTTCCGGCGAAGGAACCGGCCAGCACGAGCGCGCAGACTCCGGCATATCGGGATGTGGACATGGGTTGAAAACCTCCGGGACGTTCGACGCGCCGGCGTGGCGAACGTGAGCGGCGGGCGCGGGCGGAAAAAACAAAAGCCGGGTTTGCCGCCCGGCTTTTGTTCGGTAGCGGACGCTGTGGTCCGCGCCGCGTCGATCAGGTTTGACCCTATTGTTGTTATTTAACGGTCCCCTTCGAATCGGGGTAATTCGATGTTAGCAGGCGGACGCGAATGCGGCGCGCAGTGGGCCGTGATGCGCCGCTGATATAGAATTGCCGCATCCGATGCGATTGAGACCTTTTCTATTTTTCCCGTGCGCGCTGGCCGCCGTGTTCGCCGCCGAGCAGGTGAACGTTCCGCTCAACAACGATGACGTCCGCGTCGTCAGCGTGCTCCAGCAGCCGCACGAGCCGACGAAGATGCACCAGCACAAGGTGAACCGGGTAATGATCTACCGGCAGGCAGGCGCGCAGGATTTCAAATTCGAGGCGGGCGGAAGCAGGACGCTCGAATGGAAAGCCGGGCAGGCGCTCTGGAGCCCGGCGGGCGGCATGCACATTGCGGAGGTGACCTCCGCCGAACCCATCAACATCGTCGAGATCGAACTGAAAAAGCCCGGCGCGGGCCTCGCGCCAACCTCGCCGCTGGATCCGCTGAAGATCGATCCGAAACACTACAAGCTGGAATTCGAGAACGGCCAGGCGCGCGTTTTCCGGGTCACGATGGGCCCGCACGCCTCGTCACCCATGCACGAGCACACCCTCAAGCGCGTTGTCACCTATCTGACCGACGCCAATGTGCGCGTCACCAGCTCGGACGGCAAGGTGGAAACGCAGCGCCACAAGGCAGGCGACGTGGTGTGGGGCGAGCACGCCAAACACAGCGAGCAGAACCTGAGCGATCAGCCGTTCGAAGTGGTGGTGACTGAACTGAAGTACTAGCCGGCAGGGATTGCGGCGCCGGCGATTCTCGCCGGCCGCTCGGCGGGAGGGCGGCTATTTTCCGCCGCGGTCAGCGATCATCCGGTCGAATTTGGCGCGCTGCTCGGGCGTCAGCATCTGCCGGATTCGGGTCTGGCCGTCCGCGATCAGGTTGTCGTAGTAGTGACCGAAGTCGTCGAGAATCGAATTCATCTCACGCATCTGCTGATCGGAAAGGTTCAGATCCCTGCGCCAGCGTTCGGCGTCCGCCGTAAAGCTGAGCTTTTGGTCGGTCCGAGGATGGAAAATGCCCGTGTGCTCGCCCCAGCTCATTACGAGCGCACCGGCGACGGCGCCGCAAAGAAATACCAGCAGCAGCGACACGATCGCCACCCGCTCGGCGGGTCTGGGAAGAGCCACGCTCGACATTCCTTACTGCTCCCGGTACGTGGCGAGCGTCACGAACATCTGGTCGCGATCCGCGTTGGCGGCGTGCCCGTCCGAGATGTTGTGCTGTACGATCGCCACGTCCGGGTTGCCGTCCGAAGTCGAAGGTACGTAAGAGGTTTCGTGCGTCACCAGAAAGCCGCCAAGGCACGCCAGCAGGAGCAGCGATGCGAACGCGATCCTGCGGAAGAACAGCGCGCCGGGCGAAAACAAGCCCCAGGCTTCGCGTTTTTGATCGTCCACGATCCGGTTTGCCACCCGGTTATAGAAACCGAGCGACGGCTGCGGAACCGATTCCGCGTCCGACCGGAACTCCTGAATCAGTGAAGATACTTCGGCCATTGCCGCCACTTCGGCGCGGCAGCCGGAGCACTGGTCGAGATGGTCGTGAAAAGCCCGCGACGCATTCCCGCTCAAGTGCCTTTCGAATTCGTCCACAACGATGTCGTGCAACATTCCTGTCCCCCAAAAAGTACCGCCCGCCTGCAATCAGGATTTCGCCGGAGCACGGTCCAACCGCTGAGCCGCTTTCACGAGCTTCTGCCGCGCCCTGAACAACTTAACCTTGATTGTATTCTCATTCATCTTGAGCATGCTGGCCAGTTCTTCGACTGAGTATCCTTCCACTTCCTTCAGCATGAGAAGATGCTTTTCCTCGTCTGAAACGCGGTCCATCAGCTTCATGATGTAGTCGCGTCTCGCCAGCGTGGAATCGGCCCGGGCCGTGCGCTCGACCGCCGGTTCGGAGTTCTCCACGCGCCGCACTTCGTCTTCGCTCATATCGCTTTCGTAGACGAGCTTGCGGACTTTCTTCTTGCGAAGATAATCGAAGCATTCATTCACCGTAATCTTGTAGATCCAGGTGATCAGCGAGCTTCGAAAATCGAAATTCCGGATGGAAAAATAGACCTTGGCAAAAACCTGCTGGGCAATATCCTCCACGTCGTTCCGCTGTCGCACGATGCCGTGGATAATCGAAAAAACCTAGGACTGGTAGCGCTCCACAATCTCGCGGAATGCGGCTTCGTCACCGGCCTGAGCCCGGCGCACGAGCGCTCCTTCTACGGTGTTTTCGTAATCCACTCTCGACCTGGGAATTGCCTTTTTACCGGCTACCGGGAGTGGGAGAGCGGCGCTCAGTGTTCCCATACACCCGGTCCGACGCGGGGCCGGGCGTTGCGGTTTCATCAAACCGGCAAAAGCCCGTGCGCATCATGAACATAGCAGATGCTGAATCCCGCGCGGGGCATGCATCGTCTTGTATACTGTAACCGGATTCGGACTATGGTGAAACTTACAGAAACCGCTGTTGGAAAAGTCAAGGAAATACTCGATTCGCAGGAGCCCAAACCCGCCGGGCTGCGCATCGCCGTGGTGGGCGGCGGCTGCTCCGGGTTCAGCTACTCGATGGCCTTCGAGAACACGCCCAACATGCTCGACAAGACGTACAACTATAACGGGTTGAAGGTTTTCGTCGATCAGGCCAGCATGCTCTACCTCGATGGAGCCGAAGTCGACTATGTGGAAACACTCGAGGGTTCCGGCTTTAAGTTCAACAATCCACAGGTGAAATCCACCTGCGGCTGCGGCAGCAGCTTCAGCGTTTAATCCCTCCCGGTTTAATCAATCGCGGGCGCGGCGGCGGTCCGGGTGGCCGCCGCTACTTCGCGTCCCTCCAGGTATCTCCGGCTCCGACTTCCGCCACCAGCGGCACGGCCAGTTCCGCGACGCCCTGCATCTCCGCGCAAACCATATTCTTCACGGCGTCCACTTCCTCCGGCGGCGCTTCGAGCACCAGCTCATCATGCACCTGCAGCAGCAGCTTCGCCTGCATTCCCTGCAGCGCCCGATCCACCCGTACCATGGCGAACTTGATCAGATCCGCCGCCGTGCCCTGAATCGGCGTATTCACCGCCGTCCGCTCCGCGAATCCCCGGGCATTCGGATTCCGACTGTTCATATCCGGAATCGGCCGCTCGCGCCCGAACATTGTCCGCGCCACGCCGGACACCCGCGTCTCCTCGATCGTGCGATCAATAAACCGCTTCACCCCCGCATAGCGTTCAAAATAACTGCGAATATAGGCGTCAGCCTCTTTCCGCGAAATTCCCAGATTCGCCGCGAGGCCGAACGCGCTGATCCCGTACACGATCCCGAAGTTCACGGCTTTGGCGTTGTTCCGCGCTTCCTTTGTCACCAGCATCGGCGGCACGCCCATCACCTCCGCCGCGGTGCGCGTGTGGATGTCCTCTCCTTTGCGGAAAGCGTCCACCAGCACCGGGTCCTCCGACATGTGCGCCAGCAGCCGCAGCTCGATCTGCGAATAGTCCGCCACCACCAGCTTCCAGCCGTCGCGCGGCACGAACGCCGCCCGGATTTCCCGGCCCATTTCCGTCTTGACCGGAATATTCTGCAGGTTGGGATTCGATGACGAAAGCCGGCCTGTGGCCGCGCCGGTCTGGTTGAAGCTGGTGTGGATGCGGCCCGTGGCCGGGTGAATCAACGCCGGCAGCGCATCGGCGTACGTGCCCTTCAGCTTCGTCAACTGCCTGTATTCCAGCACGTTGCGGACAATCTCATGGTCCGGCGCAAGAGCTTCCAGCACATCCGCCGCCGTCGAAATCGTCTTGCCCTTGCCGTATTTCACTGGCGCGGGCAATCCCATCTCCTCGAAAAGGACCTTGCCCAGTTGCTGCGGCGACGAGATATTGAACTCCCGCCCGGCGGCCGCGTGGATCTGCGCCGTCAGCCGCGAAACCTCGGCCTCCATTGCTTCCGACATTCGACCGAGCGCCGCCGCATCCACGCGAATCCCGGTGTGCTCCATCCGCGCCAGCACCGCCGAAAGCGGCAGTTCGATGTCTTCGTAAAGCCTGCGCAGGCCGCGCCGCTCGATTTCCGGCCGCAGGCGCTCATTCAGCTCATGGATGAACAGCGCCCGCTCATCGGCGCGCGGCCCGATCTTCAGGTCCATGCGCCGCTCCACCATCGCCTCGAGCGAGCACCCGCCCGGGTCCGCATCGAGCAGGAACGCATAGAGCGAGACGTCGTCCCGGAATCCGGCCAGGTTCACGCCGCGCTTCAGCATTTCGAGCGTCAGCGTCTTCAGGTCCGCCGCCGCTTTCGGCCGGGCGCTGTCTTCCAGAAACGGCCGCATCTCCTCCAGGCGTTTCGCCGGCAGCGTGCGCGCCTCGCACGTCCGGCAGGCGAGCCCGAACTCGTTCATCTCCGCCGAAAACGTCACGGCGATGGCGCCTTGCGCCGGCGCCCCGCCCACGAACCGGTTCAGCTCATCGGCCGAGGCCAGCGCTGCGAAATCACGCTCCCGCGTGTCCTCGGACGGCCCCAGTTCCTTCAGGTGGGAGAAGAATTCCAGTTCCTTATACAGCGTCTTCAACTGCTCGACATCCGGCTCCTGCGTCCGAAACGCGTCCGCCGTGAAATCCACCGGAACATTGCAGTCGATGGTCGCCAGTTTCCTGCTCAGCAGAATTCTTTCTTTATTGTTTTGAAGGCTTTCCCGGTACATCTTTCGGGTGACTTCCGAAGCCCTCTCAAGCAGCGATTCGATGGACCCGAACTGTTCGATCAGATCGCGCGCGCCCTTCTCCCCAATTCCCGGCGCGCCCGGAATGTTGTCCACCGTATCGCCCACCAGGCCCAGGTAATCCGCGATGCGCGCCGGCTCCACGCCCATGAATTCCTTCACCTTCGCAGGGTCGTACCACGTGTCGTCCTTCGCCGGATTCAGCATGGAGACCCGATCCGTCACCAGCTGCAGCATGTCCTTGTCGCTCGAAACGATCACCACCTCGAATCCCGCTTCGGCCGCTTTCCGGCTGAGCGTGCCGATCACGTCATCGGCCTCAAACCCCGCATATTGCACGATGGGAATCCGCAATGCCTCGATCAAACGGCGCACGTACGGAATCTGCTGCGACAAATCATCCGGCATCTCCGCCCTGTTCGCTTTGTATTCGGCGTATTCGACCTCCCTGTGGGTCTTCCCGATGCTCTCGAACACCGCGGCCATATACTTCGGCTCGAACGTCTTCGCCAGCTTCCGGAGCATGTTCGTGAAAATGAAGACGGCTTCGGTCGAAAGACCCGTGCTGGTGCGCATGGGCGGCGCGCCGGTCCGGGCGCGGGCGTGGTAGGCGCGAAAGATGAATCCGTAGGAATCGATGAGGAAGAGGCGCGGCGGAGCCATCGTTTTTTCGAACGCCCACAGCGCTCGCCCGAGTGGCGAGCCGTGCGCTCTGGCGCCATGATACCGAATGAGGGAACGCTGACGCCGTCACCGTATTTTTATCGCGACAAACTGCGGCGTTTCAGCCACACTCGCGAGCAGCTTACTTCAATGCCCTCAAAGATTTACAGACATTGCGCAGCCGGCAATGTACCATGTAAGAGAGATGGAGGACAGCCAGCTTGCGGTTTGAAACCACGGTCCAGCGCCCGGTCGAAGCATCCGGTATCGGCCTGCACAGCGGTGTTCCCGTCAGCATCCGTGTTGCGCCCGCGCCAGCGGGAAGCGGCGTTATCTTCCGCCGTTCGGATCTTGAATACTTCGCCATCCCTGCCAGCTGGAAACATGTGGCGCGCGTCAGCTACGCCACCAGCCTGATGCGGCAGGGCGTGCTCATCTCCACCACCGAGCATCTGCTCAGCGCGCTTTACAGTTTCGGCATCGACAACGTTTCGGTCGAAATCGACAACCTGGAAGTGCCGATCCTCGATGGCAGCAGCCGGCCATTCATCGAACTGATACGCAAGGCCGGTGTCCGGCAGCTCCGCCGCAAACGCCGCTATCTGCGAATCACGCGGCCCGTGGTGGTGGAGGATGGCCGCAAGCGCATCTCGATCGTTCCCGCCGACGTGTTCCGGCTCACCTGCGACATCGACTTCCCCGCCCCCATCGGCAAACAGTCGATCGACATGGACGTTACGCCGGAAAGCTATGCGGCGGACATCGCTCCGGCGCGCACGTTCGCCCGCGAAGCCGATCTGGACCAGATGCGCGAAATGGGCCTCATCCGCGGCGCTTCCCTCGAATGCGCCGTCTGCTTTACCGACGCCGGCGTCCTCAATCCCGAAGGTCTCCGGTTCACCGACGAGAGCTGCCGCCATAAGGCGCTGGACCTGATCGGCGATCTCGCCCTGATCGGCAAGCCGCTGCTCGGCCACGTCATCGCCGAACGCGCCGGACACGCCATGCACACCGCCCTGGTGGCCAGAATCATGGCGGACCCGACGCTCTACGAGATGGTCACCTTCGACCAGCTCGCCGCGCGAGTGACCGAAGCGCTCGTGTCGTAATGGCTCCCCCGCGCAGAAAAACCTTCAGCGCGAAAAAGGAAGTTCGCGCCATCGCGCGCGAACGCGTCGGGATAGTAAAGCCCGCACAGGTCATTATTCCCAAATCGGAACGAAAACCGAAGCACAAAAAGCCAATCGGCGAATCCGACTGAAGCCTGCGCTACTTTCGGACGATATGTATCTCCAGAGGACAAGGAGATGCATATTCCTCGCGGCATGCCGTCACTTGCCGGCATCATCCCAGGCGCAGCGCCGCTGAGCGCGAACGCGCGCAAGCCCGCCGAGAAGCGCCGGCGCCGGGTGGAAGACACCGACGATTCGCTGCTGGACGTCGTGATTCTCAGCGACCACGAACACCCCGAAGACCGGGATGAAGAAGACGACGCGCCGGGTCAGTGAACGCCGCGCCGCGCCAGCACCCGGGTTAGTTCCGCTTCCACTTCCGCCGCATCCCACCCGAGCAGTTCACCCATCTCGCGCGCAATCGGCGTCAGCCATTCGCGTTCGAGCGGCCGCTCATAACCCCAGTAAGTGCTGACGTAGATCACATCTTCAAGACGCCGCGCAAACTCGCGCTCCACCGCCATCCGCACGCGCGCCGCTTCATCATCCGGAACAGCCGCCACCGGAATCGGAGTCTCCGCCGTCCGGCACGGCAGATTCCGCCCAGGCGCGAGGTCCGGCAGCAGACCGTCCACCAGCTCTTCGCTCATTGCCCGGTAAGTCGTATATTTCCCGCCCGCGATATGCAGCACGCCGTCCGGCGTCTGCCAGATGCGGTGCTCGCGACTGGTGGATGTCGCCGAGCGCCCTTCTTCCGCGATCAGCGGCCGCAGCGCGCTGTAGCTCGAAACCGGCTCGCCGCGATACTCGGGAAACAGCCGCCGCACGATGCCGGTCAGGTACTCCGTTTCGCCCTCGGAAATGTGAACGTCATCGGGCGACCCGTTGTGGTCCACGTCCGTTGTCCCCACCAGCGTCATCTGCCGCCGCTCGCCCCAGGGAATCAGGAATACGATGCGGCCCTGTTCGTCGAAGTACGAAATCGCTTCGGTCCCCGATTGAATTTTGGGAAAGATCAGATGCGATCCGCGCACGAGCCGCAGCGGTCCGCCCGTTGACCACGCGCCCGTCGCATCGATCGTCCGCTTTGCCCGGACCGGGAACGTCTCGCCCGAGAAGCGGTCCGTCGCCAAAATCCCGCTTTCCGTCTGCCGCGCTTCCACGTGATTCACCACGCACGAGCCGAAGGACTCGGCGTCGAGAATGTTCTCGATCACCAGCCGCGCCGAATTCACCCCGCAATCGAAGAACGTGAGGCCCGCTCGCAAACCTTCATCCGCGAGGCCCGGTTCCAGCCGCCGCAGTTTCCCGAGATCGAGCGTATGATGATGGCCGACCGCATGGCGCCCGGCCAGCGCGTCATAGAGCATCAGCCCGGCGCCGTAGAAATACCGGTCGAACATGCTGTAGCAGGGAATCAGAAATTCGAGCGGCCACACGAGGCCTGGCGCAATCTTCAGCAGCGTGGCGCGCTCGCGCAGCGCCTCGGCCACCAGTTGAAAATCGAAATATTTCAGGTACCGCAGGCCGCCGTGAATCAGCTGCGAATTCCTGCCGCTGGTGCCGGAGGAAAAATGTCCCTTGTCCAACAGCGCCACGCGAAAACCGCCGCCGCGCAGCATCAGGTCCCGCGCGATCCCCGCGCCGTTGATGCCGCCGCCCACGATCAGCACATCGAAGGTCTCATCCCGCAGCCGGGCCAGATTTGCCGCGCGCCTGTCTCTCATCGCCTGCCCCGCATCAGTCGAGCCGGTAAAACCGCGCCGCGGTTTCGCCCAGAATCTTTTCGCGCTGCTCCTGCGGGAGCGCCCCGCAGGCCTGCGTGAACGCCGCCAGCACCTGCTTCCACGTTCCCGCCAGCAGACATACCGGCCAGTCGCTGCCGAACATCAGCCGCTCCGGCGGAAACAGCGAGAGCACGTGCTGCACATACGGCCGCAGGTCCTCGGGCGTCCATGTCTGGTGATTCGCTTCCGTGACCATGCCGGAAAGCTTGCAATGCATGCCGGGAATCTTCGCGACCACTTCCAGATCCCGCGCCCACGGCTCCATTCGCTTCTCCGCAATCAGCGGCTTGGCGATGTGGTCGATCACCATCGGCAGCCCTGGCACGCGCTCGGCCAGTTCCGGAATCAGCGGCAAATGCGCGGGCCGCAGCAGAAGGTCATAGGGAATGTTGCGCCGCGCCAGTTCCCGCAGACCGCGAATCACGTCCTCGCGCAGCAGCCAGTTCACATCCGGCTCATCATGCACGATGTGCCGGACGCCCTTGAATTTCGCATGCTTCTGGCATTCGTCGAGCGCGGCGCCAAGGCTGGGGCCGGTCAGATCCACCCATGCCACCACGCCCCGGATCAACTCATGCCGCGACGCCAGATCCAGCAGCCAGCGCGTCTCCTCCATCGCGTGGTTCGCCTGCACCACCACCGTTCCATCGAAGCGATTGGCTTCGAGAATCGGCGCCAGATCCTCCGGCAGATAGTTCCGCCGCAGAACAGATTCGCCTTCCGGCATCCATGGATAACGCGGCAGGCTCAGATCCCAGAAATGCTGGTGCGCATCGATTCGCATCGACTTATATCCTGACATTAAGGTCAATGCCAACTCTGCGCGAGTCGCTCACTTACACGCCTGTGGAATTGAAATTCGGAACCAGCGGGCGCCGCGGACGCGTCCGGGACCTGACTCAGCTCGAGATCCACATCAACGCGCTCGCGGAGTTGCAGTATCTTGGGTTGCCGCGCGCCGGCAACTTCTATTTCGCTCACGATCTGCGGCCGAGTTCCACGCGCTTCGCCGCCGAAGAAGATGGCCGCGGCGAAATCTGCCAGGCTGTCGTGGAAGCTGCGCGGCAGGCCGGTCTCAACCCCATCAACCTCGGCGCGATACCCACGCCGGCGCTGATGTACCATGCCACGCGCCGTGATTCCGCAAGCATCATGGTCACCGGCAGCCACATTCCCTTCGACCTGAACGGCTACAAACTCAATACGCGGAAAGGCGAACTGCTGAAGGAACACGAAGGACCCATCGGCCTCGCCGTGGCTGAAATTCGCGAGCGAATTTACTCTGAACCATTCGCGCAATCGCCATTCAACGAGCGCGGCATGTTCCGCGATGGCCACCGCGATCTGCCGGCGATTGACGATTCCGGCCGCAGCGAATGGATCCGGCGCTACGTTGACTTCTTCGGCGAATCCGCTCTCGCCGGCATGCGCATCGCTCTCTATCAGCATTCCGCGGTGGGCCGCGACATCGTTCTCGAGATCCTCGAAAAACTCGGCGCCGAAGTCGTTCCGTGCGGCCGCAGCGATGAATTCGTCGCCATCGATACCGAGGCGATCGATGACGCACGCCTCGCGCAGATGCAGACGCTGGCGAACGAATGCGGCCCCATCGACGCCTTCGTCTCCACCGATGGCGACAGCGACCGCCCGCTCATGCTCGCCCCGGACGGCGGCGGCAAGCTCCACTTTTTCGGTGGCGACCTCGTCGGCATGGTGGTTGCGCAATTTCTCGGCGCGGACGCGGTTGTCGTCCCCATCAGCTGCAACGACGCGATCGATCGCAGTCCGCTGGCCGCGGCGCTCGAACCGAAGACGCGCATCGGGTCGCCTTTCGTCATCGCCGGCATGGAACGCGCCGCCGAAAAGGGCCGCAAAGCCATCTGCGGCTGGGAAGCGAACGGTGGTTTTCTTCTCGGCTCCGATATCCACCGCGGCGGCCGCGTCCTTACCGCGCTTCCCACGCGCGACGCCATGCTGCCGATCGTGGCCGTACTCAGCGCCGCGAAAGAACGCGGTATCCCCATGCTTCAACTCTTTGAGGAACTGCCGCGCCGCTTCAGCCGCTCTGCCCTGCTCCGCAACTTCCCTCGCGAGACCGGACGCGCCATCGTCTCCGCCATCAGCTCACACCCGACCGCGGCGGCGCGTCTCGCCGGCATCTTCACTGCCGACGCCGGATTCGCAGCCATTCGCCGCATCGACACGACGGACGGCCCGCGCCTCATCTTCGAGAACGGCGAAGTCGCGCACTTCCGCCCATCGGGGAACGCAGACGAATTCCGCATCTACGCGGTCGCCGATTCGCAATCCCGGGCCGATGAAATCTCGAACCTTGGCATACGCGAGCCCGACGGCATCATCCGGCGCCTCGAGAACGAATTCACTGCTCGCTGACAGGGAACCGGCCACCCGCACCGTCGATTTCCTCGAAATCGATTGGCCGAACCTGTGATACATTCTCCCCATAGGACGCGCAGCGTCCCGATTCGGACAAAAGATATGAAACAGTCCAGACGTGGTTTTATTACAGGTCTCAGTGCGCCATTGATTCTCGGAGCAACCAACAAATCCGGCTCGAAACCGCCCGTGCTGGGCTCGGGCGATCACGTCTATGAATGCATTCACGACTGGGGCGAACTCCCGGCCGACATTAAATACGGGAACACGCACGGCGTTTGCGAAGATTCTCAGGGCCACATCTACGTTCACCACACCGTGAACAAGGACTCGGAGAGCCATAACTCGATGGTGATCTTCGACGCCAAAGGCAGGTACGTCACCAGCTGGGGTCCGGACTTCATGGGCGGCGCGCACGGCCTCTACATTCACAAAGAGGGCCGCGAAGAGTTTCTCTATCTCTGCGACACCAAACGCGCCGTTGTTGTGAAAACGACGTTGAAGGGCGAAGTCATCTGGACCGTCGGCTACCCCGATCAGGCCGAGCCCTACAAGCCGGGTCCCGATGGCAAGAAGATCAAGTACAGCCCTACCAATCTCGCCATTGCGCCCAACGGCGACATTTACGTCGGCGATGGCTATGGCTCAAGCTACATCAATCAGTACAACAGCAAGGGCGAATACATCCGTACCTTCGGCGGCAAGGGCAAGGAGGCCGGTCAGCTCGATTGCCCCCACGGCATCATCGTGGACACACGCGTTCCAGACCCCATCCTGATGGTGGCGGACCGCGCCAATAATCGCATCCAGCGCTTCACCCTCGAAGGCAAGCACATCGATTTCATCTCCGGCACCAATCTTCCGTGCCATTTCGGCTTTTACAAGAACGGCGACACGGTTGTCCCGGATCTCGGCGCGCGGGTCACGCTGATGAACTCGAAGAACGAAGTCATCGAGAATCTCGGCGACGATTCGCAATCCGACTGGCGCAAAACGCGGGTCATGACGCGCGATCACTTTACGGCCGGCAAATTCGTCTGCCCCCACGGTGCCTGTTTCGATCACAAGGGCAATATCTTCGTCGTCGAATGGGTGGAAGTCGGCCGCGTCACCAAACTGCGCAAAGTTTAATAGAGCAGCGCCTGACGCCGCCCGTTCTCATCTTCGGCCTGGGTTTCACGGGCCGCCGCCTCGCGCGCCGTCTTCTCGCCCGCGGATCGGATGTGTTCGCAGCGGTCCGCGCGCCCGGACGGTTCGACGATCTGGCGCGGCTCGGGCTCACATTACGCTCATTTGACGCGGATTTCCCGCCAAATGGGATCGTATTTCATTCGATTCCACCTCTTGCCCCGGCTGAAAACAGCCAAATTCGCCGGCGCATCGAAGCCTGCGCCCCGCGCCGCATCGTATACATTTCATCCACCGGCGTTTATGGACACGCCCAGGAGGCGGATGCCCGCACTCCGGCATCGCCCGCGGATGAACGCGGCGTGGCCCGGCTCGCCGAGGAAGAGTGGATCGCTACCGGACCCTGGTCGCATATCATTCTGCGCGCCGCCGCCATCTACGGGCCCGGACGCGGCGTCCACGTCGCGATTCGCGAAGGCAGAATACCGCGCGGCGCCGGCATGGTGAGCCGCATTCACGTGGACGATCTGGCGGCTATCGCCGAAACCGCCCTTTTTTCAGCGCTCGGAGGCAGATGGCCGGTAGCCGATGGCCATCCGTGTCCGAGCGCCGAAATCGCGGCCGTCTTCGGCGGCCAGCGGAGCGAAAATCCGCCGAAGCCCGCGATCCCGATTTCAGGAAGAAAGGTGGATGGAAGCGCGATTCTCGAGGCGCTTGGAATAGAACTCGCCTATCCGGACTGGCAGTCCGGCATTCTGGCCAGTATTGCGGAGGAGAAGGGCGGTATCGCGCCTGAACTCAGGCCTGCGCCGGGCTGAAGACGTTCACGATTCCGGTCAGGTTCTCGATTGCGCCCACGAGACCGGCGGTATCGATCGCGACCTTGCTGACGCCCATGGCGTGCAGCGCAAGTTTCCACTCGATGCGGCACATCGCCAGCGCGAATAACCGGCTCTGCCGGGAAAGCAGACTCGCCAGTTCCGGGCGATCCACGCTGGAATTCACCATGATCCAGCGAACTCCGCCCATCAGCCGCGAGTAGTCCTTCGAGAGGCAGCGGAGATACGACCGGAATATGCGCCGCCGCTCCGCACGAAGGGTGCGCACAAGTTCAGGAGAAGCCGACGCAATCTCGATGTCATCGTCTGAGAGCAGACGCAGCATCGGGCTGTAGGAGCGCCGCGCCGTCTCCGGAAGCCGGGCGACGTGGCCTGCGTTCAGATTGTTGAGCCGAATGGCGTAATGAATTCCCGCGCAACCCACCGTAATGAGCAGCAACGCGGCTACGAATATGAGCAACATTCAGGCGAATCCTCCTGCGTTAATGCTGTAGAGCATACCTGAACGGATAGTCGAATTGCAAGATGCCCGCTCTTTCGGCGGGGATATCACTGTCGCGCGGTGCGGGAAAGCAGACGATTCAGATTGTCCAGCTGCTGCAGAAGGTGTTCCTCCTGCTCGGAGGAGTATTTCACCACCACAGGCTTTCGCGACGGCTCGGGCTTCAGAAGCATCGCCCAGGCAATGATGCAGAAAGCCCCGAACGCAACGGCAGCCACGTCCACCAGCTGGCTCGCCAGACTGGGCGACAGCGAGTCGATGAGTAACTGAACCGCCTGACTCAGAAAAAGAATCGAGAATAACGCGCTCGAAACGATAACGTTGCGCCCCAGGCGCAACGGAAATCGCGACAAGCTGTACAAAATGAACATGATGAACAGCGCTACGCTCAGCACTATGGAGCGCCGCGCGAGTTCTATATAAACAAGGTGCGTGAGGAATACTTTCCGGCCCCAGTGGGCCAGAGCCGCCGCTGCCGATAAGGCGCAAGCCACGCCAGCTCCCCAGTACACTGCGCGTTTTCCCGCAGTTCTGATCCCCGGATATCTATCGAACACAACATTAAACAACTCGCGTCCGGCCACAAGAGCGAGAACGCAATAAAAAGGCGTTTCCACGGTATACAGCCAGAAATATGCCTGCGAACCCGTATCGAGAAAGCTGCCGGCCACCGCGGTCGTCGCGATGACAGCAAGAAACAGGAGCAGAGCCGGGAAAGTTCCCGCGAGCCGAAGAGATACAAGCCGTGCGATCGCAATCGCCGCCGCGGCTGCTTCCGCAATTGCGGTTATCGATTCTGGCGTCATTTCTGGTCTGGCGTCGTTTCTGGCGCACCAGCCGCTCAGATTCTAGCACCGCCCCCGGAATCGCACAATTGATCTCCGGAAAAGCAGTGGCAATCCCCATCACAGGGCACGGAATAACCACGCCCGATATACCGGCCCGGAGCGGGAGCAAAGACCGCAATTACTGCGATGAAAATCTCTCGCCTGATTTCTCTTGAAATCCTTATTAGAACCGTCG
>DAIDJK010000306.1 GCA_027450225.1 Bryobacterales bacterium
GGAGATGGTGATGCCGGGCGACAACGTGAACCTGGCGGTGGAGCTGATCACGCCGGTCGCCATGGACAAGGGCCTGCGCTTCGCCATTCGTGAAGGCGGCCGCACCGTCGGCGCCGGCACGGTTACGGAAATTCTGGACTAGGTGTTCTGGCATAAATCATGGCGCTAAAAGATCGCATACGCATCCGGTTGAAGGCGTACGACCATCGGGTGCTCGATCAGTCGACAACCGAGATTGTGGATACGGCGAAGCGGACCGGGGCCATGGTGGCCGGTCCCATTCCGCTGCCGACCTCGACCTCGCGCACGACGGTTCTCCGTTCGCCGCACGTCGACAAGAAATCGCGGGAGCAGTTCGAAATCCGTACGCACAAGCGGCTGCTCGACATTCTGGAACCCACGCAGCAGACGGTGGACGCGCTGATGAAGCTCGATCTGCCGGCCGGCGTGGATGTGGAAATCAAGGCATTTGGAAAGGGCTAAGCGCGGCGTCGATAAGGCAAGCCGCGCGGGGATGAAGCAGTTCGCATTGCAGGCGCTTTGAGGCAAAACGCGAAGCTGCTGTCCCTCTGAGGATCAATCAATGAGTCCAGGAATACTTGGCAGAAAAATCGGCATGACGCAGATCTTCCGGCCGGACGGGCAGGTGGTCCCGGTGACCCTCCTGAAGGCGGGTCCGTGCGCCGTGGTGCAGCGGAAGACGCCGGCCACGGATGGTTACGACGCCGTGCAGCTCGGTCTGGTGGAATTCGTGAAGCCGAAGCGCATCAACAAGCCGAAGACCGGCCATCTGAAGAAAGCCGGCGTTGAAGGCGCGAAATTCGTCCGCGAATTCCGTCTCGACGCGGGCCGTCCCGCTTCGGGCGACTTCAAACCGGGCGATCAGGTGCTGGTCACCGATTTCAAGCCGGCCGACAAAGTGGATGTGATCGGCGTTTCGAAAGGCCGCGGCTTCGCGGGTCTGGTGAAACGGCATCACTTCGGCGGCGGCGACGCGACGCACGGATCGATGTTCCATCGCGCGCCGGGTTCGATCGGCGCATCGAGCTTCCCGAGCCGCGTGCTTCCGGGCATGCGCATGGCCGGCCATATGGGGCACGAGCAGGTGACGGTGCGGAACCTCGAAGTGATCGACGTGGATGCCGAAGACAACGTGCTGGTGGTGAAAGGCGCGGTTCCTGGCCCGAACGGCGGTTATGTCGTGGTGCGGAGGGCGAAACAGTAATGCCTACCGTTGACGTAATCGATCTCAACAACAACGTGGTGGGGCAGGTGGAACTCGCCGACGCCGTTTTCGGCGCCGAGGTCAACGAGGCGCTGCTCTACGAATCGGTCCGGCATTATCGCGCCTCCGAGCGCGCCGGTACGCACAAGACGAAGGTCCGCCGGGAAGTGGCGGGCTCGGGCAAGAAGCTGTGGAAGCAGAAGGGTACGGGCCGCGCGCGTATGGGTTCGGTTCGCAGCCCGCTGTGGCGCCACGGCGGTACGGTTCACGGACCGGTGCCGCGCGACTACAGCTACAAGCTGCCGCGCAAGATGCAGCTGGGCGCTCTGCGCTCGGCGCTCTCGGCAAAGCTGCGCGACGGCGAACTGAAGATCGTGTCCGCGTTCCAGCTGGCCGACCACAAGACAAAGAATTTCGCGAGCACGCTGAAGCGCCTCGAAGCGGCGGGAAAGGTCCTGCTGGTGGATGCGGCGGAGAACCGGAATCTCGAGCTCGGCGCCCGCAATATCGATGGAGTCGAAGTGCTGCGCAGCCATGAAGTGCATCCTTATCATCTGCTCGGCGCAAAGCGCATCCTGCTGACGCAGGCCGCCGCGACGAAGCTGAGTGAGTCGCTGGCGAAATCGGCGCCGGCAAAGAGAGAACAGGAGCCCGCTCAGTGATTACGATTCACGAAGTTCTGAAGCGGCCGGTGGTGACCGAAAAGGGCATCACGAAGAAGGAAAACGAGCGGACGCTGTGCTTTGAAGTGGCGGCGGACGCAAACAAGATTCAGGTGAAGCAGGCGGTGGAGAAGCTCTTCAACGTGAAAGTGGAAGAGGTTCGGACGGCGAATTTCGAAGGCAAGATTCGCCGCCGCGGCCGCTTCGCCGGATACAAGTCGGATTGGAAAAAGGCGTACGTGAAACTCGAGGCCGGTCAAAAGGTCCCCGAGTTCACCGAGATGTAAGGCCGGAAGACAACGATGCCAGTCAAAAAATTTTCACCCGTAACTCCGAGCCGCCGGTATATGACCGTGGTGTCGCGCGAAGACATCACGAAGGAAACGCCGGAGAAGTCGCTGCTCGAGCCCGTCCGCAAGTCGGGTGGCCGCAACAATACCGGCCGCGTGACGTCGCGCTTCATCAGCGGCGGCCACAAGCAGAGCTATCGCGTCATCGATTTCAAGCGCGACAAGTATGGCGTGGCGGCGAAGGTGGCTTCGATCGAATACGATCCGAACCGCTCGGCGCGCATCGCGCTGCTGCATTACGTGGATGGCGAGAAGCGCTATATCATTGCGCCCGAAGGTCTGAAGGTGGGCGCGACGCTCTCCTCCGGACCGGAAGCCGATATTCTGATCGGCAATGCCCTGCCCCTCAAGAATATTCCGGCGGGCACGGTGGTCCACAACATTGAACTCCGCCCCGGCAAGGGCGCGCAGATGGCGCGTTCGGCGGGCACGCAGGCGCAACTGGTTTCGCGCGAAGGCGGCGTGGCGCTGCTGAAACTCCCGTCGGGCGAAGTGCGGCGCGTGTCGACCGAATGCATGGCGACGATTGGAGCGGTAGGCAATTCGGACCATGAAAACGTGTCGCTGGGCAAGGCCGGCCGCAAACGCTGGATGGGCAAGAGCCCGCACAACCGCGGCGTTTCGATGAACCCGGTGGACCACCCGCATGGCGGCGGCGAAGGCAAAACCTCCGGCGGCCGGCACCCGGTAACGCCATGGGGCCAGCCGACCCGCGGCTACAAGACGCGCAACAACAAGCGCACCGACAAGTTCATCGTGAACCGCCGGGGAGGCAAGAAATAAATGGGGCGTTCCGTAAGCAAGGGACCTTTTACCGACGATCACCTGGAATCGAAAATCGACGCGATGAACGCGAACAACGAGAAACGCGTGATCCGCACGTGGTCGCGCCGCTCGACTGTTCTTCCCGAGTTCGTGGGCCATACGATCGGCGTTCACAATGGCAGGAAGTTCATTCCGGTGTACGTGACGGAGAACATGGTGGGGCATAAACTCGGCGAATTCTCGCCGACGCGGACCTTCAAGGGGCACGCGGCCAAAGCGGCGACTGAAAAGTCGTCGAAACCGTAAGAGGATTGAGATGACAGCCAAAGCAGAAGCCAGGTACGTACGGGTTTCGGCGCAGAAAGCGCGCCTCGTGGTGGATCTGATTCGCGGGCGGAAAGCGAACGACGCGATCATCACGCTGCGCTCCACCAACAAGCGCATCGCGCCGGCGATCGAAAAAGTGCTGCACTCGGCGATCGCCAACGCCCAGAACCTCGATGAACATGTGGATGTGGACAATCTCCGCGTGGCCGAGGCGTACGTGAACGAAGGGCCGCGGATGAAGCGCGTGCGTCCGGCTCCGATGGGCCGGGCTTACCGGTATCAGCGCCGCATGTCGCACATTGCGATCTGGGTGAGTGACGGCCTGGAGACGGCCGTGGAGACAGAAGAGTAATGGGACAGAAAGTTCATCCGTACGGCTTCCGGCTCGGGTTCAACAAGCCGTGGCGCTCCCGCTGGTTTTCCAAGCAGGGCTATGCGGGACTGCTGCAGGAAGATCTCGAAATGAAGGAAGGCCTGCGCAAGCAGCTGAAGTCGGCCGGCGTCAGTTCGATCGAAATCGACCGGCCGGGCAACAAGCTGCGGGTCACCATCCGCACGTCGCGTCCGGGCATCATCATCGGACGCAAGGGCGCGGAAATCGAGAAGCTGAAGCAGGCGCTGGCGAAGAAAACCAAGCGCGAAGTCTTCATCGACATTCAGGAAGTTCACAAGCCGGAGCTCGATGCGCAGCTGGTATCGGAATCGATTGCGCTGCAGCTCGAGAAGCGCGTGGCGTTCCGGCGCGCGATGCGCAAGGCCGTCGATTCGGCGCTGCGTTTCGGGTGCAAGGGAATCAAGGTGCGCGTTTCGGGCCGCCTGAACGGAAACGAAATCGCGCGCAGCGAATGGTACCTGCAGGGACAGCTTCCGCTCCATACTCTGCGCGCGGATATCGATTACGGATTTACCGAGGCCCACACCACGTACGGCGTGATCGGCGTGAAGTGCTGGCTTTACAAGGGTGAGATTCTGCCGGGCGCGCGCCGCGGGCTGCAGGACAACGAACCGCGACGCAATGAGCGCCGCGACCGGGACCGTGACCGCCGCGGACCGCGTGGAGACAATCGTGGCGGGGACGGACGGGCCGAAAACCGTGGCGGCGAACGCGGCGACAATCGCAGCGTGGATGGACGCCCGGAGCGTACCGCGCAACCGGCTGGTTCCGATCAGGGCGCCCCGGGCGGCACGCCGATTCAGCCCGCGCCGGCCGAGCGCGCGCAGCGCTCCGGCGGTCCCATCATGCCGCCGCTTATGGCGCCGCAGGCTCCGGGCTGGAAGAACGAGCCCGGCGGCAATGAAGGCGGAGAGAACAACGGTTAAGGAAAGTGCACCCCGCACAGGCCGCCTGCAATGCAAGAAGCAGGGCGGCCGTTGTGAGGGCTTCAAGGACTAGGAGAACTCACTTATGTTGATGCCCAAGAAGGTCAAATACCGCAAGCAGCAGCGCGGTCGCATGACGGGCAAGGCGTGGCGCGGATCATCGATCGCATTTGGCGAATACGGCCTGAAAGCGATGGAATGCGGCTGGATCACGTCGCGGCAGATCGAAGCGGCGCGTATCGCGATGACCCGCTTCATCAAGCGCGGGGGCAAGGTGTGGATCCGACTCTTCCCCGACAAGCCGATCACCAAGAAGCCCGCTGAAACGCGTATGGGTAAGGGTAAAGGCGCGCCCGAGGAATGGGTGGCGGTGATCCGGCCCGGCAAGATCCTGTTCGAGATGGAAGGCGTGGCGCCGGAAATCGCGCGTGAAGCGATGCGGCTGGCCGCGCACAAGCTGCCCATCCCGACGAAGTTCATCGAGCGCGAGGCGGCCGAGGCGTAGGCGGAAGGAACGAGATGAAGAAAGACAAACTCAAGGGACTCGACGTGGCCGAGATGCAAACCAGGCTGCGCGAAATGGATGAGCAGGCGTTCCGCCTCCGTTTCCAGATGTCGATGGGCCAGACCGACGGGCTGCGCAAGATGCGTGAAATGCGCAGGGACCGCGCGCGCCTGTTGACGTATCTGCGCGAGCGCGAACTCGCAGGAGCAAAGAAGTAATGGCGACAACGAATCAGCCGGCGGGCGAAGCGCCAGCCAGTGGACGCAAGAACGAAAAGGTCGGCGAAGTGGTCTCGACCAAAATGCAGAAGACCATCGTCGTGCAGGTCAGCCGCCGCGTTCCGCATCCGCTCTACAAGCGCATCATCACCAAGCACAAGAAGTTCTACGCGCATGACGAAGAGCAGACGGCGCGGGTGGGCGATGTGGTGCGCATTATCGAATCGCGTCCGCTGAGCAAGCTCAAGCGCTGGACGCTCAACGAAGTCATTCGCCGCTCGGCGCTCGTCGGCGCGGCTCAGCCCTCGGATCTGGACAAGGTCTAGGGCAGGGTTCAAGAGGAAAAACACCATGATTGGGATGAGAACAATCCTCGAGGTAGCCGACAACAGCGGCGCACGGCGTCTGTCGTGCATCCTGCCGCGCGGCGGCGACCTCGGGCTCCGGGCCGGACTCGGAGACGTGATCACGGCCAGCGTGAAAGAGGCCGCGCCCGATTCCAATATCAAGAAGGGCAAAGTGGTGCGCTGCGTGATCGTGCGCATGCGCAAGGAAACCCGCCGCCGCGACGGCAGCTACATCCGCTTCGATTCGAACGCCGCCGTGCTCATCAACGAAATCGGCGAGCCGATCGGGACGCGCGTGTTCGGACCTGTGGCGCGCGAACTGCGCGACAAGCGCTTCATGAAGATCGTTTCGCTCGCTCCGGAGGTGATCTAGTTATGCCGTCCGTCGCAAAGAAACAGCCGGAGCCGGTCAAGATCCAGCTCCGCAAGAACGATCAGGTGAAGGTGATCGCAGGCCGCGACAAGGGCAAGACCGGCCGCATTCTCGCGATCAACGAGCAGACCGGCCGCGTGCTGGTCGAGCACGTCAACATCGTGAAGCGGCACATGCGCAAGAACCCGGCCAAGCAGATCGCCGGCGGCATCGCCGAACGGGAAGCTTCAATCGCGGTGTCGAATGTGATGATCCTCTGCGGCAAGTGCGGCGCGGTGCGGATCAAACATCACGTCGAACAGACTCCGGGCGGCAAGACCCGCCGCCAGCGCATCTGCCACAAATGCGGGCAAAGTCTGGACAAGAAATAGGACCGGAACATGGCGGCAAGACTCAAGGAACATTACACGAAAAACGTCATCCCGGCGCTCACCAAAGAGTTCGGCTATGACAACGTGATGGCGGTGCCGAAGGTCGAGAAGATTTCGATCAATATCGGCCTCGGCGAGGCGACCGGCAACGCCAAGCTGATGGACGGAGCGGTGAACGAACTCGCCGCAATCGCGGGCCAGAAGCCGGTGGTGACCAAAGCCCGCAAGTCGATCGCGGCGTTCAAACTCCGCGAAGGCATGTCGATCGGAACCATGGTGACGCTGCGGGGCGACCGGATGTACGAGTTTCTCGATCGCCTGGTGAACGTTGCCCTGCCCCGCGTGCGCGACTTCCGCGGCGTTTCGTCGAAGTCCTTCGATGGGCGCGGCAATTACACGCTGGGCGTTCGCGACCAGTTGATTTTCCCTGAAATCGACTATTCGAAAGTCGAGAAGACCAAGGGAATGAATATCTCAATCACGACCACGGCCCGCACGGACGCCGAGGGTCTGGCGTTGCTCAGGCAGATGGGAATGCCGTTCCGCCAGCAATAGCCGCAAAGCCGCAGGAGAAGGCGAAGACAAGACATGGCAACATACGCCAAAATCGCAAAAGATCAGAAGCTGCTGAAAGCGAAGCTGAAGAAGACGCCGAAGCTCGCCTGCCGTCACCGCAACCGCTGCTGGCGCTGCGGGCGCCCGCGCGGCTTTCTGCGCAAGTTCGGTATCTGCCGGCTCTGCTTCCGGCAACTCGCATTGAACGGCGAGATTCCGGGCGTAGTGAAAGCCAGCTGGTAACCAAGGAGGTACTGACCCAGTGACCAGTGATCCCATCGCCGATATGCTGACCCGGGTGCGCAACGCCATTCGCGCGCGCCATCCGAAGGTGGATGTTCCGGCATCGAATCTGAAGACCGAAATCGCGCGCATCCTCAAGGAAGAGGGTTACATCGCGAACTATAAAGTTGCCGAAGAGGGCGTGAAGAAGGTCATCAAGATCTATCTGAAGTACGCGCCGGACAACTCGCCCGTGATCACGGGCATCGAGCGCATCTCCAGGCCCGGCTGCCGCAACTACGCGGGCAAGAACGAGATCCCGCGCATCCAGGGCGGGCTCGGCGTCACCATCCTGACCACGCCGCGCGGCGTGATGACGGGCCGCACGGCCCGCAGGGAAGGCGTGGGCGGCGAGATTTTGTGCAGCGTATGGTAAGGCGCAGAGGCATTTAAGAGAGCGCATGGACCGCCGCTCGGGCGGTGCGCGATTGCAGAAAAGACCACGGAAAACGAACCATGTCCAGAGTAGGTAAAAAGCCGATTCCCGTGCCTTCCGGAGTGAAGGTGCAGATCGGCGATCAATTGACAGTGCAGGGTCCCAAAGGCACGCTCACCGTACCGCTGCCCCAGGGGATACGCGTTCAGCAGAACGACGGCAAGCTGGAAATCCAGCGCGAGGCCGACGAATATGCCGCGCTGCACGGGCTCACGCGCGCGCTTGCCGCGAACGCCGTTCAGGGCGTCTCGGGCGGGTTCACGAAGGAGCTCGACATCGTGGGCATCGGTTATCGCGCGGACGTGAAGGGCAAAGTCGCCATCTTCACGCTCGGTTATTCGCACTCGATCGAGTTTCTGCTGCCGGAAGGCGTCGATCTCAGAATCGACAAACAAACGCATCTCGTGCTCTCCGGGCACGACAAGCAGCTGATCGGCCAGGTGGCGGCCAACATTCGCGCGCTGCGCAAGCCCGATCCGTACAAGAACAAAGGCATCCGCTATACCGGCGAACAGCTTCGCAAGAAGGTCGGCAAATCCGGCGCGACCGGAGGCAAGAAGTGACGGGCGGAGCGAGCCGGAGGAGGCAGTAAATGATCAGGAAGATTTCGAAAAACGAGATCCGCGAGCGCGTGCATGTGCGCATCCGCCGCAAGCTGACCGGCGCTTCGGAGCGCCCGCGTCTGGCCGTATTCCGCAGCCTGAAGCACATCTACGCTCAGGTGATCGACGATGCGAAGGGCGTCACGGTTGTTTCGGCCAGCTCGAACGAGAAGGATTCGACCGTGACGGGCGGCAATCTGGCGGGCGCGAAGGAAATCGGCCGGCGGGTGGCCGAGCGGGCGAAGGAAAAAGGGATCACCAAAGTGGTTTTCGATCGCGGCGGCTACATTTATCACGGCCGCGTGAAGGCGCTCGCTGATGCGGCGCGGGAAGCGGGGCTCGAGTTTTAATGCCGGCCATAGTCGTCAAGCGGGTTGACCCGCAGTCATTGAATCTGAAAGAAAATGTGGTCGCGATCAACCGCGTCACCAAGGTGGTCAAGGGCGGCAAGAACATGAGCTTCTCGGCTCTGGTCGTCGTCGGCGATCCCTCGGCGCGCGTGGTCGGTTTCGGGGTTGGGAAAGCCAAGGAAGTTCCCTCGGCTATCCGCAAGGGCATTGAGGCGGCGAAGAAGAACCTGCGCCGCATTCATCTGCTCGATAACACGATTCCTCACCAGACGCTCGGCCGTTTCGGCTCGGGTCTGGTGCTGCTGAAGCCGGCCCGGGAAGGCACCGGGGTGATTGCCGGCGGACCGGTGCGCGCCGTCGTACAGGCGTGCGGCATCCCGAACGTGCTGACCAAATCGATCGGCAGCCACAACCCGCACAACGTGGTGAAGGCGACCATCAACGCGCTCGAGCAGCTGCGCGACAGGAACGCCGTCGCCGAAATGCGCGGCCTGACTCCGGAGAAGATGTGATGTCCAGCAACGCGAATCCCGCCGGAACCGCCGGCACGATCAGAATCCGCCTGGTCCGCAGCCCCATCTGCGCGCCGGTCAAGCAGAAGGAAATCGTGCGCGCTCTCGGACTGCGCAAGCTGAATCAGGTGGTCGAAAAACCGGACACGCCGTCGTTTCGCGGCTTCGTCAAAAAAGTGCCTCACCTGCTCGAGCTGGTGAGCGAATAAGAAGAGGATTCTCCAGCCATGGATCTCAGTTCACTCAAACCGCCCGCCGGGCAGAAACACCGCAAAAAGCGCGTGGGCCGCGGCATGGGCTCGGGCAAGGGCAAGACCTCGACGCGCGGCAGCAAAGGTCAGCGGGCAATTTCCGGCTACAGCATGATGCGCGGCTTCGAAGGCGGTCAGATGCCTCTGCACCGCCGTCTGCCGAAGCGCGGCTTCAAGAATATCTTCAAGAAGGAATACGCGATCGTGAACCTGCGCGATCTCGAGACGCTCGAAGGCGATTCCTTCACGGTCGACTCGCTGCAGCAGGCGGGCGTCATCCACAAACTGGGCGATGGCCTGAAAGTGCTCGGCACGGGCGAACTGACGCGCGCCATCACCGTCGAAGCCCACCTGTTTTCGAAAGCCGCGGCCGAGAAGATCCAGAAGGCCGGCGGCCAGGCTAAAGTAATCGGAGCAGCGGCGTAAAGGAGAGCGGGCAGGGCGCCGCTCGGGCGTGCGCTGCGCGCGATTCAAGCAATGAACAAGTTCTTCGAGGCCCTTGGCAACATCTTCCGGATTCCGGATCTCCGCAAGCGCGTGGGATTCACGCTGGCGATGCTCGCCGTTTACCGGCTGGGCAGCTTCATCCCGACGCCCGGCATCGACATCAACCGCTGGCAGGATTTTCTCAGCCGGCAGTCCGGTTCGATCTTCGGCTTTTTCGATCTGTTCGCCGGCGGCAACATCCGCCGCCTGAGCGTGTTTGCGCTCGGCATCATGCCGTACATCACGGCATCCATCATTCTTCAGCTGCTTACGGTCGTGGTTCCGACGCTTGAAAAGCTGCAGAAGGAAGGCGAACTCGGCCGCCGCAAGATCACGCAGTGGACCCGTTATCTCACCATCGGCCTCGGCATCGCGCAATCGTTCGGCATCGGTATGGGCCTCCAGTCGGCCGGCCAGTTCGTGACCGATCCGGGGATTGGCTTTATCCTGATGACGATCCTCTCGCTCACCGCCGGCACGGCATTCATCATGTGGCTGGGCGAGCAGATCACCGAGCGTGGCATCGGCAACGGCATGTCGCTGATCATCTTCACCGGCATCGTTGTGGGATTGCCGGCCGCCATCGGCAACCTCTATACGAACGTGTTTGTGACGCATGAATGGAGCGTCCTCACGCTGGCGGTCGTGCTCGTAGTCATGATCGCGGTGGTGGCGTTTATCGTCATCGTCGAAATGGGCGAGCGGCGCATTCCGGTTCAGTACGCCAAGCGGGTCATCGGGCGCCGGGTGATGGGCGGCCAGTCCACGCACATGCCGCTCAAGGTGAACGCGGGCGGCGTCATCCCGCCGATCTTCGCCTCCTCGGTCCTCGCTTTCCCGCAGACCATCGCCAACGTGCCGTTCGTCAAGAGCAGCCCGTATCTGACGGCGATCCTCGGTTCGCTGCGCCGCGGCGAGCCGATGTACATCGTCCTGTTCGTCGCGCTCATCATCTTCTTCTGCTTCTTCTACGTTTCGATCATCTTCAACCCGACCGAAGCGGCGGACAACATGCGGAAGTACGGCGGCTTCATCCCCGGCATCCGTCCCGGGCGCGCCACGTCGGATTACATGAACACCATCCTGACCAGGCTCACGTTCGTCGGCGCCATTTATCTCGCCGTGCTCTGCCTGATTCCGGATGTGATGTTGTTTGGCCTGCATCTCCAGCATCTGCCGCTCATCGGCAATATGATCGACCGGACGTTCCCGTCGTTCATCCTCGAAGGCCTGAATGTGCAGTTCTATTTCGGCGGCACGTCGCTGCTGATCGTGGTGGGCGTGGCCATGGACACCATCAATCAGGTGGAAGCGCAGCTCATCATGCGCCACTATGAGGGCTTTACGCCGAGAGCGGGACGGATTCGCGGGAGGCGCGCGTAAGCGCGGGAAGGATCAGCGCAAAAACGCGCACAGGTCGAATGCGCGTAAGCTCTACTTCGAAAGAATGAAAGCAGAGAAGGGGACGCCTGCCGGCGCCTTGTCGCCTGACAGCCCGGCGGCGCTGGATACGTCGAGGGCCAGAGCCATCGTGCTCTTCGGCTCACCGGGGTCCGGCAAGGGGACACAGTCGAAGTATCTGGTCGAATGGCTCGGGATTCCGCAGATTTCGACCGGCGATATGCTGCGCGACCACATGCGCCGCGGCGATGCCATCGGTCTGTCCGTCACGGACCGCATGCGCGCCGGGTCGCTGGTTTCTGACGAGCTGGTGAACGAACTCGTCCGCGAGCGTATCTCGGAGCCGGACTGCGACAACGGATTTATTCTGGACGGCTACCCTCGTACGCCCGCCCAGGCAGAAGAGATGCTGAGGCTCGTCGCCGAACGCGGCGCCGAAGAGGTGGTGATTCACCTCGTTGTTGATTATAATGTAATTATCTCGCGCATGACCGGGAGACGAGTGTGTCCGAAATGCGGCACGCTCTACAACTCGGTATCCCGTCCGCCGAAAATCGAGGGCATCTGCGATCTGGACGGGACGGCCCTTGTGGTGCGCGAAGACGACCGGGAAGACGTGGTCCGTCGCCGGCTGGCCGAATACGAACGGCAGACCCAGCCGCTGATCGATTTCTTCCGGCGGTCGAGCAGACGTTTGATTGAAGTGGACGCCAGCCACGATAAACCGGAAGCGGTTTTCCGGAAGATTCAGGCGCGTCTGGAATCGGTGAACGGCGGATGAGGGTGGGCGGCGGGCAGTGATTGTCAGGAAGACGCGGTCGGAACTGGAAAAAATGCGCCGCAGTGGTCTGCTGGTTCACGATATCCTCCAGGCGCTCGGCGGCATGGTCGCCGAAGGCGTGACCACCTGGGATATGGAAGTGGCCGCGGTGAAGATGATGGAGGACGCGGGCGCGAAGCCGGCGTTCAAGAATTACTTCGTTCCGGCGGCGGGCGAGCGGTACCGGTATGTTCTGTGCACTTCGGTGAACGAGGAAATCGTGCACGGCATGCCGAATCCGAAGCGGGTTTTGAAGGCGGGCGACATCGTCTCGATCGATACGGGCGTGTCGCTCGATGGTTATTTCGGCGATTCGGCCATTACGGTAGGCGTGGGTGAACTGAGCGAGGAGGCGAAGAAGCTTCTGAAAGTGACGGAAGAGTCGCTCGAACTCGCCATCGACAAGGTTCGCGAGGGCAATCGCCTGTTCGATATCTGCGGCACGGTGGAGAATTACGTGGTTCGCAACGGGTTTTCGATCGTCCGTGAATACGTCGGCCACGGCATCGGGACGCAGCTCCATGAGGAGCCGCAGGTTCCCAACTATGTCGACCGGCGGAATGAAAATCCCCGGCTGCGCGAGGGCATGGTCCTCGCCATCGAGCCCATGGTGAACGCGGGCAAGCCGGATGCGAAGGTCTTGCGGGACAAGTGGACCGCGGTAACGAAGGACGGCTCCTATTCAGCCCATTTCGAGCACTGCGTCGCCATCACGCCCGAAGGTCCGTGGGTGCTGACGCGGCCGTGACCGTGGAAGCCACAGTGATCGAGGAATTGCCGAGCCTGCTCTACCGGCTCGAGCTGGGAAACAAATCGCAGGTGCTGGCGCACGGAGCGAATGCGGCGTCGGCAAATGCAACCAGAAACTGGGTCCGGCTGCTGCCGGGCGACCGCGTGGAGGTCGAGTTCGCCGAACACGATCCGACGCGGGGACGGATAGTAAGGAAAACAGGTTAGGTGCGCGCAGCCCGCCACTCGGGCGGGCGTTGTGCGCGAGCGAGAAAAGACAATGAAGGTTCGGGCGTCGGTTAAAAAGATTTGCGATAAATGCAAGCTGATCCATCGGGAAGGCGTGGTCCGCGTGATCTGCGTCAACCCGAAGCACAAGCAGCGGCAGGGATAAGCAAGAGGAATAAGGAGAAAGCGCACGGTCCGCCACTCGGGCGGGCGATGTGCGCGGTTCAAGAACATGGCACGTATCGCGGGCGTCGATCTGCCGCCGAAAAAGCGGGCTGAGATCGGACTCACTTATATCTACGGAATCGGCCGGACACGCGCGAAGAGCCTGCTCCACCGCACCGGCGTCGATCCCAACAGGAAGATTGCGGACCTGACCGAAGAAGAGGTCAACCACATCCGCCAGATCCTCGAAGACGAAGGCGCCGTCGAGGGCGATCTCCGCAAGGAAGTCTCGCTCAACATCAAGCGGCACATCGAAATGGGCTCCTACCGGGGCCTGCGGCACCGCCGCGGTCTGCCGGTTCGCGGCCAGCGCACCCACACCAACGCCCGCACCCGCAAGGGACCGCGCAAGGGCACGGTGGCGAACAAGAAGAAAGCGACGGCGAAGACGTAATGGCGAAGGCTCCGGCGAAAACCGGCAAGAAGAAATCCTTCAAAAAGAAGGAAAAGCGGACCGTTCACAACGGCATCGTCCACATTCAGGCGACGTTCAACAACACGATCGTCACCATCGCGGACCCGGAAGGCAACACCGTCTCCTGGTCGAGCGCCGGTTCGCTCGGTTTCCGCGGATCGCGCAAGGGTACGCCGTTCGCCGCCCAGCAAGCGGCTCTCACGGCCGCCAACAAGGCGAACGAAGTCGGTCTGCGGACGGTGGAAGTTCGGGTCAGCGGGCCGGGTTCGGGCCGGGAATCGGCAGTGCGCGCGCTCGCCACGGCGGGCCTCGATGTCCGGCTGATCCGCGACACCACGCCGATTCCGCACAACGGCTGCCGCCCGCCGAAAAAGCGCAGAGTTTGAGGTTATACAGGCCTTTGGCCTGTATATGATCGTTGGCAAGCGGGACGAAGGTGCTCTGCACCGTAAACCGCACGTGACCTGTAAGAAAGGAAATGAGCGCACAGGCGGCCACCCGGGCTACCGTTGTGCGCGGTACAGAAGATGGCACGTTACATAGGTCCCGTTTGCCGGCTCTGCCGGCGCGAGGGCATGAAATTATTCCTGAAGGGCGAGCGTTGTCACTCGGACAAGTGCGCCATCGAGCGCCGCAACTTCGTCCCCGGCCAGCACGGCAAGGATCGTAAAGCGAAACTGGTGGGCTATGGCCTTCAGCTCCGTGAAAAGCAGAAGGTCCGCCGCATCTTCGGCGTTCTCGAAGCGCAGTTCCGCAACACGTTCGAGAAGGCCGTGAAGATGAAGGGCATCACGGGTGAAAACCTGCTCGGAAATCTCGAGCGGCGCCTCGACAGCGTCATCTACCGGATGGGCCTCGGCACCAGCCGCGCCCAGGCGCGCCAGATCGTCCGGCATGGCCACATTCAGGTGAACGGCCGCAAAACCAACATCCCGTCGTTCGTGGTCAAGCCCGGCGACGAAATCGCAGTTCGCGAATCGAGCAAAAATAATCCAACCATTCTGGCCGCCCGCGACGCCACGGCCCACGCCCCTTCCCCGGGCTGGATGGACGTGGATCGCGAAAACCTGAAGGGCAAAATCAACAGCGTTCCGCGGCGCGATGAGATGACTCAGATTCCGATCAACGAGCAGCTCATCGTCGAGTTGTACAGCAAGTAGTAAGCAGGAGCGCACAGCCCGCCACTGGGGCGGGCGTTGTGCGCGGTTCAAAGTAAGCAGGGCACAGCCCGCCACTGGGGCGGGCGTTGTGCGCGGTTCAAAGTAAGCAGGGCACAGACCGCCACTGGGGCGGGCGTTGTGCGCGGTTTAAAAAACGGGCGTGAGCGGATTGAGATAAAGCCACGCCCCAATTGGAGTAAAAAAAGCAATGTTCAAGGGCTTCCAAAAACCCAAACGTCTGGTCGCAAACACTGAAACCCTCACCGAGCGTTTCGGTCAGTTCACCGCTCAACCCTTCCAGCGCGGATTCGGCACCACCATCGGCAATTCGCTGCGCCGCGTGCTCCTCTCGAGCATCGAAGGCGCGGCCATCACCGCCGTCCGCATTGAAGGCGTCGATCACGAGTTCAGCCCCATCCCGGGCGTCGTCGAAGATGCGACCGACATCATCCTCAACCTCAAACAGGTCCCCTTCAAGCTGATGGGCGAAGGCATCAAGACCGTCCGCCTCACCGCGGACGCCGCCGGTGAAGTCTTCTCCGGCCAGATCCAGACTGATGCCGACGTCGAAGTGCTCGACCGCAACCTTCATATCGCCACCGTCAGTGAAGGCGGCAAACTCGATATCGAAATGCGCCTCAAGATGGGCCGCGGCTACGTCTCCGCCGACAAGAATTTCGACGAAGACCTCGCCATCGGCTACATTCCGATCGACTCCGTCCATTCGCCGGTCCGCAAAGTGAACTTCTCGGTCGAAGCCGCGCGCCTCGGCCAGATGACCGATTACGACAAGCTCACTCTCGAAGTCTGGACCAACGGCGCCATCTCCCCGCAGGACGCCATCGGCCACGCCGCGAAGCTGCTGAAGGATCACATGACGATCTTCATCAACTTCGAAGAGCTGCCCGAAACCGCCGAAGAGCCCACCGAACGCTCGATGGATCGCATCAGCGATCAGCTCTCGCGCTCGGTCGAAGAACTCGAGCTTTCCGTCCGCTCCTACAACTGCCTCAAGAACGCCGGCATTCAAACCATCGGCGAACTGGTGCAGAAGACCGAGCAGGACATGCTGCGAACCAAGAACTTCGGGCGCAAGTCGCTCAACGAAATCAAGGAAATCCTCCACGGCATGGGCCTGCAGCTCGGCATGAAACCCGATGCCCACGGCCGGCTGATCGCTCCGCCTCCCCCGCCTCCGGGTTCCGAGCT
Organism: Bryobacterales bacterium; assembly: GCA_027450225.1. GTDB lineage: Bacteria > Acidobacteriota > Terriglobia > Bryobacterales > Bryobacteraceae > BOG-234. The sequence continues at coordinate 16,125 of DAIDJK010000306.1, forward strand.
GGAGGAGATCCCGGACGACGAGCAGTTCGCCTGATTTGGAATCCAGAAATTCGGGACCAGGAACATGAGACATCGATTCGGTAATGCAAAACTGAAGCGGGACGTCGGCGCCCGCAACAGCCTTCTGAAAAATCTGACCACCAGCGTCATCCTCGAAGAGCGCGTCATCACGACCGTGCCGAAAGCCAAGGCCGTGCAGCCGCTCGTCGAGAAGATGATCACGCTCGCCAAGCGCGATTCGCTGCACACCCGCCGCCAGGCGGCATCGTTTCTGGAAACCCCGAAGTCCGTTCAGAAACTGTTCGACACGCTCGGCTCGCGATTCGGCCAGCGCAGCGGCGGCTACACGCGCATCACGCGCCTCGGGCCACGCAAGGGCGACGGCGCGGAGCTCGCGATGCTGGAACTGGTGGGTTCGGAACTGGTGAAGCGCGCCGCCGACCGCGCGAAGCGCAAGGAAGAACGGCTCAAAGCCCAGGAAGAAGGCAAAGAGCCCGAAGAAAACGAAGAATAACCCGGGGGGCGGTCATCCGCCCTCTTCATTCACAATCCACGAGGCGCCGTGTATACCGGTATCGGCGCCTCATTCTCACGCCGCCTCAGTCCTTCCGGGCAAAATTACCGAACGAAGCCAAATCGTTCCCAACGAATTCAAAACAGGCGTCTTGCCGATTGGCTTCCGTCCGGATTCCCTGCCGTTCCCTGGACTGTGGCCAGGAGTTCCGCATCAGCCACCCGGTAACGTGTAAAACCGCCTGCCGGCTCTCTTCAGCCCTGCCCTGTGTTAACGTTTTCACGTGAAGGCGCCCGCTCTGCTGCTCGCGTCCCTGTCGGCTGTTTCCGCCTTTCAGCCACCGCCCAAACCCTCCTTCGAAGTCGCCTCGATCAAGCCTTCCGACCCCCACCCGACCAACGCCATCTTCGTCGGCATGAGCGCCGATCGCGCCATCGTCCACTACACCAACATCCCTCTCCGGGATTGCATCCGAGCCGCATACCGCGTTCGCGATTTACAGATCGACGGGCCCGCCTGGCTCTCAACCGCCCGCTTCGAAATCACCGCCCGCCTGCCCTCCGGCGCCACGCCGGATGAAATCCCCGAAATGATGCAGCAACTCCTCGAAGAACGCTTTCACCTGACCTTCCGCCGCGAAACCCGCGACCGGAACGTTTATGCTCTGATCGCCGCCAAGACCGGTCCGAAGCTCGAGCCCGCAGACGAGAAATTCGCCGCCGAACCGGGGACGGCGCTCGGCCCCGACGGCAGGCCGCGCCCTCGCATGATGTTCGCTGTCCAACCCACAGGCGTCACCCTCACCGCGCCCTCCGCCACCCTCGCTGCGGTCAGCGAAATCCTTTCGCGCTTCACCTCAAGGCCTGTCGTCGATATGACTGGAATCGCAGGTCAGTACCGGCTCAACCTCTACTTCGCGCCGGAAACCCTGCCGGAAGGCGTAACTGCCGCGCCTCCACCAGCCGGAGCCGAAGCCTCAGAACCTGCCCCGTCGCTCTCCGAAGCGTTCGCCCAGTACGGCCTTCGTGTCGAACGGCGCCGCGCGCCTCTCGAAATGCTCGTCATCACCCACATCGAGAAAACGCCCACCGAAAACTGAGCCGTAGTCTCCGGGGGCAACGCTGTGCGCCACCGGCTTTCTCAGGGCCAGGCGGCGCGTTCCCTGCCCCGGCCCCGGTGTTTCTTCGTCGTTCGGTGTTATTTTGGAGTTGGTCGCGCACGTGCTTGCGTGGCTGGGCAGGCGCGCCGGGTTCGCGCGAAACCGTTGATCCGGAAACTGTTGTGAACGCCGCGCCGTCGAAGGAGGCTCAAGGCCGAATCGCATGAAGTCTCTACCTTTCGCAGTGGCCGTTCTTTTCGCGGCGCCTCTGTTTTCTCAGACTGGCGCCGCTCCACAGTCCGGTCCCACACAATCCGCATCGCCGGCCGCTTCGGCGGACCAGGCCCCGGACATCAGCCAGCCGCTCATCAGAACCACCACTACCAACGTCGTCACGCCCGTTCTCGTCACGGACCAGCAGGGCAACATTATCGATGGTCTCCAGCCCGGGCAGTTCCACCTCTGGGACAACGGCAAGGAACAGAACATTCATGTGGATGTTTCTTTCGAGCCCATCTCCCTCGTGGTCGCCATTCAGGCATCGAGCAACGTTGAGGCGCTTCTGCCACAGGTGAAGCACCTCGGTACACTGCTGCCGCCCATCATCGGCGCGCAGTCGGAAATTGCCGTCGTCGCGTTCGATCACCGCATCCGGACCATGCAGGATTTCACGTCGGATGCTGACAAAATCAAACTGGCCATCAACAAAATCAACGCGGGCAGCACCACCAGCCGCATGATCGACGCCGTTGAAAGCTCCGTCTACATGCTCAAGAAGCGTCCGGAGAACAACCGCAAAATCATCATGCTGGTGAGCGAGACGCGCGATATGGGCAGCGATGCCCACCTCCGCGAAGTGCTCATCGACGCCAATCTGGCCAACGTCCAGATCTATACCGTCGATCTCACCCAGGTCATGGTCCGTCTCACCGAGCCGGCGCCCCAGGGTCGCCCCGTCCCCATGGCGCCCGAGGCGCAGAACAACCCCATGGGCATCCCGAATACGCCCACCTCTCTCGCCCTGAATTACGGCATGCAGAACCGCGCACAGTTCGTTCCGCTCCTCAAAGAGGTCTACACCGACGTCAAGAACGTCTTTGTCGCCGAGCCTGCCGTCAAGTTCGCCAGACTCACCGGAGGCGAACAGTTTCCGTTCTATCGCCAGAAGGGCCTCGAACAGGCCGTGCAGAAGATCAGTACCGAGATCCACAGCCAGTACATGATCAGCTATAAGCCGACCAATCTCGGGGAGCCCGGTTTCCATACCATCGAAGTCGCAGTCGAAGGAACACGCTATAACTGCCGCGTGCGCCCCGGCTATTGGTCCGGCGGCGGAAGGCTCTAGGCTGTTGCGCGTTCACTCGGGCGCCGGCCATTTGAACCGCGGAGAAGGACGCACGCATCGAAGTACGGAGGTGACTCCTTCTCCGAAAAAACCCGCGTCCGAGCGCCTGCGTGAACTCTGGCCGGATATATGGTCCATGGTGCGCCCGCGCCGGTGGATTCTCCTCCTCGGATTCGGACTCATCGTCATCAGCCGTCTTTGCGGTCTGGTCCTGCCCGCTTCCACGCGCTATCTCATTGACTACATCATCGGCAAACACCACGCCGAAAAGCTCGTGCCTCTGGTGCTCGTCATCGTCGCCGCCACCGTCGTGCAGGGCGTGGCGTCATTCAGTCTCACGCAGCTTCTCTCCATCGAAGGCCAGAAGCTGATTGCCGAGTTGCGCCGCAAAGTGCAGGAACATATCGGCCGTCTGCCGGTCACTTACTTCGACGCCAACAAGACCGGCCAGCTCGTCTCCCGCATCATGTCGGACGTCGAAGGCGTCCGCAATCTCATCGGCACCGGCCTCATCGAATTCTTCGGCGGCCTGCTCACGGCAATCCTTGCGCTCTTCTTCCTGCTGAACATCAGCCCCGTTATGACGGGCGTGTCAGCCGCGGTGGTCATCGCTTTTTCGCTCAGCCTGCGCAAGGCGTTCCAGACCATCCGGCCCATCTTTCGCGAGCGCGGAAAAATCAACGCCGAAGTCACCGGGCGCCTCACCGAATCGCTTGGCGGCGTGCGCGTCATCAAGGGTTATCACGCCGAAGACCGTGAAGCGGCCGTCTTCGCCGGCGGCGTCGGCCGGCTCTTCAACAACGTTCGCCGCAGCCTCACGGCGATGTCGCTCATGTCCCTTTCGGCCACGGTTCTCATGGGCGCGGTCGGCGCGCTGGTCATGTATATCGGTACGCGCGAGATCTTCACCCATACGCTCACGCTCGGCGGCTACGTCACCTTCGTCGCGTTCCTCGCGTTTCTCATCGCCCCCATCATCGGCATCGTCAATATCGGCACCCAGATCAGCGAGGCTCTCGCGGGTCTCGAGCGCACGCGCGAAGTTCTGCGCGAACGCCCTGAAGATGAAGATCCCGAACGCACGCGCCCCATCGGCCCCATCGTCGGCGACGTCGCCTTCGACAACGTCGAATTCGCCTATAACGAAGGGCGCCTCGTGCTGCACGGCATCTCTTTCGACGCGCGCCCCGGCACCGTCACGGCTTTCGTCGGCCCCTCCGGTTCCGGCAAATCCACCACCATCGGCCTCATCGCCGCCTTTCACAAGCCTTCGGCCGGCAAGGTTCTTGTCGATGGCGTGGATCTCAGCACGGTCAATCTCGCCAGCTATCGCACGCAGCTCGGCGT
>DAIDJK010000307.1 GCA_027450225.1 Bryobacterales bacterium
TGCGCTGCAGCATGTCGCTGCGCGCGATTTCCACCTGCGCGATCAGCCGCGCGGAGCCTTCGTCCCGGCCGCGGGAGAGAGCGCGGGTGAATTCGCGGCCGGCATCGTCGTAGCGTTCGAGCAGACCGTCCACCTGGGCGAGCGCCAGCCAGGCGCGCGCGGCGAGGATGCGAAAGCCGTCGGTTTCGGCGTCATCGATGGCGCGGATCATCGCGGCCCGCGAACTGTCGAGATCGGACCCGGTGCGCGCTTCGCGGACCGCGAGCGTGGCGGACTGCAGGCGGCAGCGCGACATCTGATATTGATTGCCCGTGCCGCGCGCGTCCTCTTCGCACTGCCGGAGCATGGCGCGCGCCTGATCGCTCCGGTTCCAGCGGGTGAGCGCGGCGCCATTGGCGTAATCGACCGCGGCGACGGCGCCGTATTCACCGCGATCGCGGAACTCCGATCTGGCCTGCTCGAATTCGTTGAGGGCCTGATCGCGCTTCTCCGCGCGGGCATCGAGATCGGCCAGCGCAAGCAGCGCCGCGCCGTCGCGTCCGGCGGAGCGGTAAACACGGGCGGCCTCGACCGGATTCTGCGCCTGCTGCAGCGCGCGCCCGAGCACAACGGCGCGGCCGGGCTTCGATACATCGTCCCCGGCGCGATACCACTCGCGAAAGGCCTTTACGCTCGAGGCGTAATCGTGCGTGATCATGTCATGCACGCCTTCGATGTACAGGCGATCCTCGCGGGAGACGTAAGATTCGTCTTTGATGCGGAGCATTTCCTGCTGGGCTTTGAGCGTCGATTCGAGTTCGTTCCAGGAATCGGCGAGCATGGCGTGGGCGAGCGGATAGTCGGGCGCCATCAAAGTGACTTTTTCGAGCAGTTTCGAGGCGTCGTAAAACGAGCTGTCGAAATACTTCACCATCGCCTGGTTCATCAGCGGCCGGGCAGCCGGGGGCAGGCGGGGTTCTCTGATTTCTTTCCAGCCGAACCAGCCGGCCACGGCGATTGCAAGGGCGGCGGCCAGAGTGGCCGCGCGCATGCCCCGCCGGCGGCGCGGAACGAGTTGCACGGTATGAGTGACAACGGACGGATTCAGCGCTTCAACCACAGCCGCGCCGTTGGGCGGCCGTGCACGGCGGTCGCTTTCGAGGCAGCGCTCGATGGTGGCGCGAAGCGCGGGGCTGACCTGCGCGCGGTCGAGCGCATCGGGAGATGCGGAACGATCGCGTTTGCCGGTGAGCATCTCGTGGGCCGTGACGCCGAACGAGTAAACGTCCGCGGCGCAGTTGATGGCGAGATCACCTGAGCGCTGCTCGGGCGACATATAGGCCAGAGTGCCCACCACCACGCCGGTGCGCGTGATGATGGTCTCGCCCGGGTCCTCGACGGCGCGGGCCAGACCGAAATCCGTGATGACGGCGCGCAGGGCTCCATTCTCTGGAACCAGGATGATGTTGGGGGGTTTGAAATCCCGGTGTACGATGCCGCGCGCGTGGATGGCGGCGAGACCGGCGGCGAGCTGATGGATGATCGGCCGCGCATCGGATTCGGTCATGGGGCCGGCCTGCAGCCGAGAGGAAAGCGTCTGGCCTTCCAGATACTCCATGGTGAGCCAGGGCAGGGTACGGCCATCGCCTTCATGACGGCCCACGTCATAAATGCGGCAGACGTTGGGATGCGCTACTTCGAGCGCATTGCGAACTTCGTGCTCGAAGCGGGTCAGCGCTTCGCGGCTGTCGGCAAGGCCAGTACGAATCGTCTTGAGCGCGAGACTGCCGCGGCGGGGCCAGTGGCGGTCGCGAACCTTATATACCTCTCCCATGCCGCCGGCGCCGATGGAAGCTTCGACCTCATAGCGCGCGGAGATGAGTTCGCCCGGCTGGAACATCGGGCCCCAGACGCCGGTGGGAAGCAGCGCGGTGGATTCGGCATCGGAGGCGGCGAGCATGCGCACGAGCACGTCGGCCAGATGAGGCCGTTCGGTCCGGCAGCGCCGCATCAGCGCGTCGCGCGAAGCCATGGAATCGCTCATCAGGGATTTGAGCCAGTCCCAATCGTCCGGGCTGATGGAGGACCACATCACGGCGGCCGCTAACGTATCCTAGGCGGCGGCCTCACGGCCGGACATGTCGGCGCGGATCCAGGCGCGGCAGGCGGAGAAATCGCGCTTTACGGTTCGAACGCTGACGCCGAGCGACTCGGCGATCTCGGCTTCGGTCATCCCGAGAATGACCTTGAGCTCGATGATTTTGGCGCCCCGCGCATCGAAGCGCGCGAGCCGGTCGAGCGACTCGTCGAACGCAATCAGGTATTCCGACCGCTGCAGCGTGAGGGCGACGCCGGGCAGGAGTTCGACCTCCACACCCGCGGCCTTCTTCTTGCGCGCGTAGTCGATGAGGATGTTGCGCATCATGCGGGCGCAGGTCGCGTAGAAATGGTCACTGTCCCGCCAGTCGATAGTGCCCGCCGCGCGCATCAGGCGCAGGCATACTTCGTTCACCAGCGCAGTGGCCTGCAGGGTGTGATCCCTGCGCTCCATGCGCATGCGGTTTCCGGCCATCTTGCGAAGACGCTCGTAGACGAGTTGAATGAGACGGTCTTCGGCGCCAGGAATGCGATCCCGCAGTTCCCTCAGGCACCGAGTCACATTTTGATCATTGTCGCCAGTATTTGCCAGCATGGCTTGAGTCTCCGGGTCCCACTTATACTAGCGCAGCCAGGGAGCCAACAGGGACAGGCAAAGAGTACCTCCTGTGAACGGCAGTTACAAAGGTGCTGAAGGCGGATCGAGAGAGCTATCGAAGGATATTTCTGCGTAAGTGGCAGCTAAGCAATGTAATCGAAGAGCAGCCATTTGCTCTCGGGAGTACGGGGATGGATATCCATGCGTGGCTCTTCCTGCATAAAGATTCCGTAGTCGCGGCGGGAATTAATACGGCCCGGACCGGGCGAATTTCGCGCCGCGATGGTGCGTTTCAGTGGAGGGGAGATTAAATGACGGCTTTGGGGTTCAGCCGGGCGGGACCGTAAATCGGTCGGTCCTGCAGGGGCGCGAAGGTGTTATGCTCCCAGGCGGCGCGATGATTCAGAACCGCTCCGTTCCTGCCGATCTCGTTCTGCCGCACCTTGTCTATGACGATGTGGCCGAAGCGGTGGAGTGGCTCGCCGGCGCGTTCGGATTCGTGGAACATTTTCGTTACGGGAACCCGCCCGCCGGGGCGCAGCTGAGACTCGGAAACGCGTGGATCATGATCCATACGCCGCGGCGGAACGGAATACCGCCGGCGCGCAGCGGACATTATTCGCAGTGCCTGACGGTGTTCGTTCCGGACGTGGATGCTCATTATGACTGCGCGAAGGCGGCCGGGGCCCGGATTATCGAGGAGCCGCACGTGACCGAATACGGCGAGCGGCAGTATGGCGCGATGGATTTCGCCGGACACCACTGGCTGTTTGCCTTGCACGCGCGAGACGTGGGACCGGAGGAATGGGGCGCCACCGTAGCGGCCCACGCCTCGCCTTCGCCGAAAGTTTCGCCAATGCTGGCGGTGAACGATGCGGCGGCGGCAGTGGAATTCTATGCAGCCGCATTCGGCGCGACCACGCTGTGGAAACTGGGCGACGCGAACCACATGGTGGCCGGGCTTGCGATCGAGGGCGCGCCGTTTTTCCTTTCTACCGAGTCGCCTGAGTTCGGGACCAGAGGGCCCGCGGGCGCGGGGTTTACGACGGTGCGGATCGAGTTGTTCGTGGACGATCCGGTTGCGGCGCAGCAGCGCGCGCTGGCCGCGGGCGCGAGGGAACACAGTCCGGTAAGAGAGCACCTGCACGAGACCGCCGGCGCGCATCCGATCCGGAGAATGCTGCAGGGCGCGGTGCTGGACCCGTTCGGGCATCTGTGGCTGATCGGAAAGGTAGTCGAATGAGAGCAAAACGGCCAATCGGCGTGATGATTGTGGCGGTCCTGTTCGTGGCGACAGGGTTGGTGGGGCTGGCGCGCTGTTTCGCGGAGGGCAACGGTATGTTCCGCGCGGCGGAATTGCCGCCCGGCGTGCTTGCGGCGATCGCGGTGGTGGCCGGCGTCTTTCTTTTTCTGCGGAGCAACTGGGCGCGGTGGGTAGCGGCGCTCTGGATGGGCGCGCATGTGGCGATCAGCGCGTTTCATTCACCCGCGCAGACGGCGGCGCACGCGGTGTTTCTGGCGTTGATCGTCTGGCTGCTTTTCCGGCGGGATTCGGACGCGTACTTCGCCCATCC
>DAIDJK010000308.1 GCA_027450225.1 Bryobacterales bacterium
GGGCCCCGCGCCGCCGGAGATGAGTCGCGAACCCGTGAATACGCCATCTCCATCGGTCACGATCTCGTGCGCACGATGTTCCGTCCGCCCCATCATGCGGGCTGGCTCGGGCTCATCCGGTTCCCGGGCGCGGCATCGCGCGTCTATATGGTTCAGACTGAGCCGTGGAGCCTCAATGGCGACGCCGGCAACGCCCTGTTCCTGATCAATCTCGCCCGCGCCACCGGCGAGCGGCATTTCGAAAGCGCCGGCCGCGACGCGCTCGAATCCGCCGTCAACAGAACCAACGAGACTGCCGGCGCCGGGTTGTTCAATCTGATCGGTTCTTCGGGGTACGTCGGCTATTTCGGGCTGGTTTACGCACTCGCGGCCGCGGGCGTTCAACTCGAAGACGCGTCTCTGCTGCAGCGGGCGCTCGACCTTGCGGCCAGATATCCGGCCGAAAAAATCCGCGAGGAACGCAATCCGGATCTCCTCACCGGCGCCGCGGGACCGGCCGCAACCCTGGCGTGGCTGCATTCTTTAACGCAGGATCCGCAACCCCTGCTACTCGCCCGCCAGTTCGCCGACGCAATCGGACAATGCGCGGTGGATGGCGGACGCGGCGGATGGCAGGTTCCGTTTTTCAGGCGTCCTCTCCTCGGGATGGCCCACGGTTCGGCGGGAATAGCGGCCGCCCTCATCAGGCTCTATCGTTATACCGGAGACGAACGGCATCGCGATGCCGCCCTCGCGGGCCTTGCCCACGAGCGCGCGCATTTTCAGCCCGCCGATGGACAGTGGCCGAATCTCCAGGAGGAGTCCGGCCGCATCGCTTATATGACCGGCTGGTGCGCGGGCGCCGCCGGAATCGGTCTCGGGCGTCTGGAGTTCCTGAAATCCGGAATCGATAATCCGGAGATCCGGGCGGATATCGAAGCGGCGGTCGCCGCCACGCGAAGAAATCTTTGCGGAATTCAGCATCATGCCTGTTGCGGAGAGGCCGGCCGAATCACCTTTATGATGATGGCCGCGCACACTCTGAATCGGCCCGAATTGCGCTCCGAAGCGCTCGCGGCCGCGGTCGCGATGCTGGATCAGTTCGAATCTCAGGGCCACTGGTACCTTCAGGAATTCTGTGAGAGACTGACCATTCCAGGTCTGCTCGCAGGGGTGCCCGGCGTGGGGATGGCGCTGCTGTCCGCAACTTACCCTTCTGTTTCGGGAGTACTTGGTCTGTGCTAGAAACCTCGCCTGCAACATCGATCGAATTCGTTCACGATCTCGAGACGCTCACCGGGCGGGAGTGCGCCGAAGCGCGAGGCGTCCTGATGGAGCTTCGGCAACAATGGATTCTGCGGAATGTCTGGGCGCCGTTTTACACGCTCGGCGCCGCCAGCTACATCGATGCCGCGGCGGACTACTCGAAATACGCTGGCTTCGCCGCTCAGTTCAATCCGGTTCTTCACCAGCATTTCGGCTGGCTGCACCAGCGCGTATGCGAAGTACTGTCCCGTGAACTCGGCGAGCCGGTAAAGCTGGCCGAAGGGCTCGCCCATCCCGGCTTTCACATCTATCTTTCCTCGAAGTTGTTCGAGAAGCCGATTGCCTCCATCCACTGCGACTCGCAGTATCTGCTGCATGAGTGGAAGGACCCGGAGGCGGATTTCACCCGGCCCATTTCATTCACTTTGCCGATCGCGCTGCCCGTTCACGGCGGCGGGTTGAATGTCTGGAATCTCGCCTATCACGAACTTTCAGCCGCCGGAGAAAACGCCAACGCCGCTTTGCTGAATTCGCGCCAGCGAACCTATCATCCTTACCGCGCCGGCTTCATGGCCATGCATTCGGGACACGTGATGCATCAGGCCGCGCCCGGCCGCGATGTGCAGCCCGACGATGAGCGGATCACCCTGCAGGGCCACGGCATCTTCTCCCGCGGCGCCTGGCGGCTCTACTGGTAACAATCGAGCAGACCCATGTTTTTTGACGTCACCCAATATCCCGCCACCTCGATTCTGGAAAACAACTGGCGCGTGATTCGCCAGGAACTCGAAGCCTTGCCGCAAAGTACCTTCGTGCCGTGGAAGGAGACTTTCCTCTATACCACCGGCTGGAATGTATTCGGCTTGTACGCGTTCGGCCGCCGGGTGGAAGAAAACTGCCGCGCGTGCCCGCGGACTGCGGCCATCGTGGAGCAGATTCCAGGGCTCGTTACGGCCGGCTTCTCCTCCCTGAAGCCCAACACGCACATTCAGCCTCATGTCGGCTATGTGTATTCGTATTCCGACGATGGCCAGCTGGAGCGCCAGGAGTTGAACACGCAGGTTCTGCGCTGCCACCTCGCGCTCATCGTGCCCCCCGCGCTCACTCATCTGGGATGCGCCATCCGCGTGGGCGACGAAATCGAAAACTGGACCGAGGGCAAGTGCCTGCTCTTCGACGACACTATCCAGCACGAGGCGTGGAACCGCACCGAGGGTACCCGCGTGGTGCTCATCATCGACTTCATGCGAGAGGCCGCAAGCGAGAAAAAATATGTTCTTTCCGCCTGAGCAGTTTCCCTTCACAGCCGCGCTCGAAGCCGGCTGGCGATCCATCCGTCAGGAGCTCGAAAATCTCCATTCCGGCAGCTTCGTGCCATGGCCGGAGCGCTTTCTCTATGGCCAGGGATGGGACGTCTTCGGTTTTTATGCTTTTGGGCGCAAGCTCGAAAACAACTGCCGGCTGTGTCCGGAGACCACGCGCCTGATCGAGCAGATTCCCGGTCTTGCCACCGCCGGTTTCTCCAGCCTCGCGCCCGGAACCCACATCGCCGCCCACACCGGATACACCAACGCGGTGCTGCGCTGCCACCTCGGGCTTATTGTTCCTCAGGGCTGTTCCATGCGGGTGGGAACCGAAATCCGCGAGTGGCGGGAAGGCAAAACACTGGTGTTTGACGACACCACGGAACACGAGGTCTGGCACAAGGGCGAAACGCCCCGCGTCATTCTGCTGCTCGACTTCCTTCGCGCCGGCGCCGTAAACCCCGCCATAGAGGTTCCGGCCGGCGTGGCGCAGGCCGTGGAAGCGGCGGCGTCCAAGAGTTAGGCCCGGAGACGTACCATGATGGCTCCCGCGGCGCCCATGACCGGCCTTGAAATCGAGCGGCTGAACTCGATCAATTCAGCCGCGTTCAGCGCTTTCACGTTTCACGCTTACCAGCACATCCTGTACAGTCTCCAGGCGGGCGGAAGCATCGCCGCCTTCGGCGCCCTGGTGGGCGGCGCGCCGGCGGGGATGGTGATCTGCGAAGCCGCGCCTGAAACCGCCAATATCGTTTCCATCTGCGTGGGCGCGGAGTTCCGCAACCGGGGCGTCGGCTCGGCCCTGCTGGCCGCCGCTGAACAGGAGCTCGCCGGCAAGGGCGCCGGAATCGCCGCCTTCACCTATGCCACCGGCAAGCCGACCCAGCCCGCTCTCGAACGCATGCTGGCGAAGTGCGGATGGCCCCAGCCGCAGCCCAAGCACCTCATCTGCACGTCCGACAAACGCATGTACGCGTTCCTGTCCGAATATAAGTTGCCGCCGTCGTTTGAAGTCTTTCCCTGGACCGAAGTGACTCCCGAAGACCGCGCGTCGCTCGAACGTTCCCAGGCGGCGGAGCAATGGGTCCCGAAAGGGCTCTGGCCGTTCGATTATGAGGCCACGATGGAACCGGCCAACAGCGTGGGCGTCCGCTACGGGGGAGAACTCGTCGGCTGGCTCATCACGCAGCCGCGCGAGCCGGACGCCGTCTGCTATTCCTGCAGCTGGATGCGCCCGGATCTGCAGCGCCGCGGCCGCCTGGTCGCCGCTTACGCCGAAGCCGTGCGGCGGCAAATCGAATTTACGACGAAACCCATCGGCATCTGGATCGTCCCTTACCACCACGAATCGATGGCCAGTTTCGTACTGCGCCGGATGAAGCCGTGGCTGATTTCGCTTTCCGAGTTCCGCCACTCGCGAAAGCCGCTTCGGGCAATAGCGGAGGAGACCGCAGCGTGACCGCGACAGCGACAGACTGGATTACCGACATCGATTTTCTTTCACCCGGGGAGTGCGCGGCGGTTCGCCAGGCGCTCGGCGGCATGCGGGAGCACTGGATTCAGCGTCATCCCGTGGCGCCGTTCTTCACCGTCGGCGCCGCCAACTATTTCGACATCGCGTTCAATCCCCTGCTGCCCTATTACCGGATGGCCGCCCGCTACAACCGCATCCTGCTCGACGCGATGCCATGGCTCTATGACAGGATTCTCGACGCCGTCGAGCGGAATCTCGGCGCGCGCGCCGAATATCGGCCCAATCTCGCGATTCCGGGCTTTCACATCTTTCTCGGCGACGATGCGTTTCACAGCCCCCGCGATCTCACCCACGTCGAGTGGTTCCGCGCCAAAGGCAACAAGGATGTGGTGGGTAACGCGATCCACTGCGATACCGCGCACCTCGTGGTGGACTGGGGTTCGCGCGACGGCCTGGATATCGAGCATCCCATCTCCATCACCGTTTCGATCGCCCTTCCGGAGTCCGGCGCGGGTTTGAACTACTGGGATTTCGGGCTCGAACGAACCAACGGCATGCCGCAGGATCAGCTTCGGGAACTGCTGCTCGCGAGTCCGAAGCACTATCATCCTTACCGGCTCGGCGGCATGGTCGTGCACTCGGGCCTGCGTTATCACCAGATGGCGCCCATGCCCGCCATGAAGCCCGGCGATGAACGGATCACCCTGCAGGGACACGGAGTGCGCTCGAATGGCGTCTGGCAGCTGTTCTGGTAAGCCGATGCCCTGGGAACCCCTGCCAGTCGGCGCAGCCGATGCGCCGCGTTTCGCGGATCTCATATTCGCCGGCATGCGCGCCGGTCTTCTGGATTTGCGTGAGCAGGGGCCCCGCATCGCCTTCGCCCTCGAAGCGGACGCAAACCCGATCGGCCTCATCTACGGCGAAATCGAGGACTCGCGCACCGGACACGTCCGTTCCATCTTCGTCAAACCCGAGCATCGCCGCCGCGGCGCGGCCGGCGCCCTGCTGCGGGCCATCGAGAACGAATTCCGCATTCGGGGATGCTCTGAAATGCGCATCGCCTATGTCACCGGCAAGCCGTCCACCGAGGCGGTTGAGAAACTCCTTCGCGCCGCCGGCTGGAACGATCCGCAGCCCGACACGCTCTTCTGCCGGGTGGATGAGCGTATGGCGAACTGGTGGGCTTACCGGAAACAGAACTGGCTCACTGAAGATTTCACTCTGTTCGACTGGACCGATCTCACCGCCGCGGACCGCGAGCACATCCTGCGCACCCAGGCGGAATCGCCCTGGATTCCCGAGGACCTGGTGCCGTTTCAATACGAGCAGAATCTCGAGCCGCTCAACAGCTTCGGCCTTCGGTTCAAAGGCGAAGTCGCCGGCTGGATGATCACGCACCGCCTCGATCGCGATACCATTCGCTACACATGCAGCTTCATGCGGGGCGATCTGCAGAAGCGCTTCCGCATCGCTCCCATCTATCAGGAAGCATACCGGCGGCAATCGGAGGCAGGTATTCCGTACGCGCTTTTCATGGTGCCTTACCGGCATCCGGCCATGGTCAACTTCACCAAACGGCACTGGGTCGGCAAGTTCGCCACGGCCTATGAGAGCAGGACCTGTTCCAGACCGCTCGCCGCGCCGCTCGCCGAAGCCGTCCTGAAGGTACAGACACATGCCATCTGAATTCACTTCACTCGAAAATGTCGAGCGCATTCCCGCGCCGCCCGCGGACGTCTTCCGGCGCGACTATGTCGATCGGCAGCGGCCCGTCATCATTCAGGGTCTGTTCGCGGGCCAGACCATCGACGGCGTGCGTACCGAAGAAGATGCCGTGAAAATCTTCGGAGACCTGCAGCTTCCCGTCGCCAGCGAAATCATGTCGGCCTTCGCCGAAGGGACGCCCGGCCGGCCGCTCGCCGCGCCGGAGCTGATGTCGCTCGGCGACTATCTCGAATTCAGCCGCCAGCATCCGGGCACCAGAAAAATGTGCTCGGAAAAGCCCTCGCCGCCCCAGCTTCTCGGCTCTTTCCGGCTTCCGGATTACGACAGCTGGCACGACGCGATTTCTTCCTTCTTCGTGGGCAACGCGGGCAATTTCGCCCACATGCATTTCGATTGCGATTTTCGCCACGTGCTCTTTCACCAGATCTTCGGCGTCAAGCGCTTCATCCTCGTCGAGCCTCGCGAATCCGAGAAGCTCTCCCCCATCGGCAATCTCGCCTGGTGGAGCATCGAGAAATTCAGCCAGGAAGACAAGGGCCGCTTCGCCGCCTTCACCAGCGCTTACGATTGCCTTCTCTATCCGGGCGAGACTCTCTTCATGCCGGCATGCATCTGGCATTACGTCGAATACCTCACCAGCTGCATGTCCTGCAACTTCCGCTTCGGCCGCAATCGGTACACGCGTGCGCTCGCCGGGCTGTTTCATCCCAGCAGATACCTGCAGAACATCGCCTGGCGGATGTCGAACTAAACCGTGGCCTCGGAAAAGTACTCGCAGGCATTCGACGAACTTATGGCCGCCTACAATCGGCCTTTCGCTTCGGGCGAGGACAAGTATCGGGAACTCGAGCTTGTTTTCCGCAAAGTCTGCCGTGAAATCTGCCCGGATTATCCGGCCTCCGATTACGGCTCCGCCGACTCCGGCAAGCTGCACGAATTCAACGCCGCCGGTTCGGCCGCCATTTACAACCACTCGCTCGCGGCTCAACAGACCGGACGCGCGCAGGCTGCCGTATCGTGATTTCTCCAGGCGAACTCCGAAAGCTGGCCAGACCGCCGGCGGTCCAGGTCGAGACCCAGATCGATTCTCTTGACGACGCGGAACTCAGCCGGCGCGTTCACATCGCCGCGCATCTGAAGCGCTTCTTCGAATGTTTTCTCGGCGATCCGGAATTTCGCGACGCCGTCCGTCAGGATCCGGAAACGGCCCTCGCCGCGCGCGGTCTGGACGTCGAGACCGCGGACGCGCAGGCCTTCCTCGCCTTGAACGATCCCTCGCCCGCGGGCGAACCCCGCTCGACGCCGAATCTCGGGTATTATCGCGATCTTCTTCTCCAGTTCCAGGGCGGCCAGGAGCTGGTCGCCCTCGCTTCCGCGACACGCAACGCCCGCTACTCCGCATGGCGGCAGCGGCAACTGGCGCGCCTGCGCTTCGAGTTTTCGGCAGTGGGCGATTTCGTCGTCCGCCCTTCCGCCGCTTACGAACTCAGCAGGGGATGCACCGCCGGATGCTGGTTCTGCGCCATCTCCGCCGAGCGATTCACCGGAAACTTCGATTACCCTTCGCATGCGCCGCTCTGGCGCGGCGTGCTCGAAGCCATGAAAGCCGTGCTTGGCGATTCCGCCGGATCGGGTTTCTGCTATTGGGCCACCGATTCGCTCGACAACCCCCACTACGAGAGCTTTGCCCTCGACGCCCAGACCATCCTCGGCCATTTCCCCGCCACCACCACCGCTCTCTCGCTCCGCAACGTCGCGCGCACGAAGGCCCTGCTCGCGCTCTCGCAGAGAAATGGCTGCAGGCTGAACCGCTTCTCCGTGCTCACCCTTCCCATGCTGAAGCGGATTCACCGGGAGTTCACGGCGGAGGAACTCTTCCTCGTCGAACTGGTGCTCCACAACCCCGGCGCTCTCATGTTTTTTCCCGGGTTCCCACACACCGCTCCCGGCGTCAAGATTCGCGCCGGCCGCCTCATGGAGGATCCCCTTCTCGCGCCCAGCAAAAATGTACCGGTTTCGGACGGCAGCATTGCCTGCATCGTAGGGTTTCTGAGTAACATGGTCGAACGCTCCATTCAACTGGTCAGCCCCTGCAGGGCGTCGTCCGAATGGCCGCTTGGCTATCGCATCCACGATGTCCGGCGGTTTGACTCGGCTGAAGATTTCCGGGCGCAGATTGAGAGCATGATCGATCGCCACATGCCGGTTTCCATCCCCCCCGACTTCCCGCTGCGGTTTCTCCCGGGGCTCGATTGCGCACTGCTTGCCGACGGTTTCCGCGTTTCCACTCCCATGCACGCCGTCGAATTTCGTGGCGGATTCGAAATGCTGAAGGGGCTTCTCTTCAAGGAGCTCGCGCACGTCATGCGCGCCGGCGGCAGGCGAGCCTCGGAAATGGAAAGCTCTGGTTTTCTCGGCATGCCCCCGGAGGCCATTCGCGCTGCCCTCAACGAAATCCTTGCCAGCGGCGCGCTCGACGATTCGCCGCAAACTCCGGCCGTCGTTCCGCTCCCGGTCATCGCGCCGGCGCCCGCCGTCACGCACATGGGCGCCACCATCGCTCACATGGAAGGGCTGAACACGTGAGGCCGCTTCCGGGGCGCGGCGCAGCCTTCTGTTCCTGCATCATGTGCGCGAGTCTCCTGCTCGCCCAGAGTCCCGCTTTTCCACCGCCGGAGAGCGTTCCGCTCGATCCGCAGGGGCTCGGCATCGTTCAGGCAGTCCAGGTCACCATCGATCGCAATCCCCTGCTCCTCATTCAGGAACGCCAGGTGGATTACGATCGCGGCTCGCTGCTCGTCCAGCAAAGCATCTTCGACACCAACGTGAATTCCAGCATGACGCAGGACCGCACCTATACGCCGCTTGAGACCAGCCAGAAAACCACGGCGCACCAGGCCGGCATCGATACGAATTCGCTCGTCACCAACACCACCAACACCAGCGTGGGCGGCAGCCAGTTGTTTCGCAACGGCATCTCCATCACGCCGTCCGTGCAGCTCATGCGCAGCACGGATAAT